>JAEEVI010000197.1 GCA_016287035.1 Bacillota bacterium | reverse complement strand
GATTATAAGATCCGGATCTATATGCTCTATATAGCCTATTCCGTTGCACACCGGGCAGGCGCCGAACGGCGAGTTGAACGAGAAGCTGCGGGGCTCCAGCTCGTCTATGCTCACGCCGTGGTCCGGGCACGCGAACTTCGTGCTGAAGAGCATCTCTTTAGCGTCCCTGCCCGTCCCGATGAGAGCACCCACGAGACCGTTCCCGTGCGCGGCGGCGAGCTCCACGCTCTCGAAGAACCTGCTCTCCGAGCCGGCGCGAACTATCAGCCTGTCGACGACTATCTCGATCGTGTGCTTGTACGTCTTCGCGAGCTTTATCTCGTCCTCGTTCAGGTCCTTTATCTCCCCGTCGACGCGAACGCGCACGAAGCCCTCGCGCCTTATCCTGTCGAGGACCTTGTCGTGCTGGCCCTTTTGGGCACGTATGACGGGGGCCAGGAGCGTTATCCTCGTTCCCTCCTCCATGTCGAGCAGCTGCTGCGCGATCTGATCGACGGACTGGCTCGTGATCTCCCTGCCGCATATCGGGCAGTGCGGCACGCCTATGCGCGCGTAGAGAAGCCTCAGATAGTCGTATATCTCCGTGACGGTGCCTACGGTCGAGCGGGGGTTCCTGCTCGTGGTCTTCTGGTCTATCGAGATCGCGGGCGAGAGACCCTCTATCGATTCGACGTCCGGCTTGTCGAGGAGCCCGAGGAACTGGCGCGCGTAGGCGGAAAGGCTCTCGACGTACCTGCGCTGCCCCTCGGCGTATATCGTGTCGAACGCCAGAGAGGATTTGCCGCTCCCGGAGAGCCCCGTGATGACGACGAATCTGTCCCTGGGGATCGTCACGTTTATATTCTTGAGATTGTGCGCCTTGGCGCCTCTGATTATAAGATCCTTCTGCATATATACCTATATCGCGCTGCGTATCTCCAGCAGCCTGTCGCGCAGCACCGCCGCCCTCTCGAACTCGAGCTGCTTCGCCGCCTCGCGCATCTCCTTCTCCAGGAGCTTCGCGTATTCGGCGAGCTCGCCCTTCGTGAGCTCGGACGGCTTTCTGCCCTTGTATTCGTCGAGACCCGCTTCGACTCTCGTAGTGACCTCGATAACGTCGCGGATCGATTTCTCTATCGTCTTAGGAGTTATGCCGTGCTCCCTGTTGTACGCCTCCTGTATGCCGCGCCTGCGCGCCGTCTCGTTTATGGTCGCCCGCATCGCGGGGCTTATCGAATCGGCGTACATTATGACGCGTCCCTCGGCGTTCCTGGAGGCCCTTCCGACCGTCTGTATCAGCGAAGTCTCCGTCCTGAGGAAGCCCTCCTTGTCCGCGTCGAGTATCGCCACGAGCGCGACCTCCGGAAGGTCGAGGCCTTCTCTTAGGAGGTTTATGCCCACGAGCGTATCGAACACGCCCTTTCGCAGATCCCTGAGGATCTCGTTGCGCTCCAGCGTATCGACCTCCGAATGCATATAGCGCACCTTCAGCCCCGCCGCCTTGAGATAATCCGTGAGGCTCTCCGCCATCTTCTTTGTGAGCGTCGTCACGAGCACCCTGTGGCCCTTTTCGACCTCCTTGTTTATCTCGCCTATCAGATGGTCGATCTGGCCCTGCGTCGGACGTATCTCTATCGGAGGATCGAGCAGCCCTGTCGGGCGGATCACCTGCTCGGCGCTTATGCCGCCGCTGACCTCGCGCTCGTACGCCGCGGGCGTCGCTGAGACGTAGATCGCCTGATTTATCATCCCTTCGAACTCGTCGAAACGCAAAGGCCGGTTGTCGAGCGCAGACGGCAGGCGGAACCCGTAGTCCACGAGCGACGTCTTCCTCGCTCTGTCGCCGTTCGCCATCGCCCGCAGCTGGGGAAGCATCGCGTGCGATTCGTCTATCACTATGAGGAAGTCCTTCGGGAAATAGTCGATGAGCGTGTACGGCTTGGCGCCCGGGGGATTGCCGACGAGGTGGCGCGAATAGTTCTCTATGCCCTTGCAGCTGCCTATCTCGCGCATCATCTCGAGATCGAAGCGCGTGCGCTGCTCGAGCCTCTGCGCCTCCAGAAGCTTTCCTCTGTCGCGCAGCCACACTAGCCTGTCCTCGAGCTCCTCCTCGATCGTTACGAGTGCCCTTTCCATGTTCTCCTTCGAGGTCGCGTAATGCGAAGCCGGGAACACCGCGACGTGGCTCAGGCTGGCCGTTATCTCGCCCGTGACCGGGTTGAGCTCCTTTATGCTGTCGACCTCGTCTCCGAACATCTCGACGCGCACGGCGTGCTCCCAGCCGGCGGGATAGATGTCGAGTATGTCCCCGCGGACGCGGAAGCTCCCGCGGTCGAAGGCGATGTCGTTCCGGACGTACTGTATGTCGGTCAGCCTGCGGAGTATGTCCTCGCGGCTCTTTACCATCCCTGGCCGCAGCGACAGCATCTGGTTCTCGTAGTCGAACGGCGAGCCGAGGCCGTAGATGCACGAGACGGACGCCACTATTATGACGTCGTTCCTCTCGGCGAGGGCGGCCGTAGCCGAATAGCGGAGCCTGTCTATCTCCTCGTTGACGTCGGAATCCTTTTCTATATATGTGTCGGTCGAAGGGACGTACGCCTCCGGCTGATAGTAATCGTAGTAGGAAATGAAATACTCGACCGCGTTCTTTGGAAAGAACTCCTTGAACTCCCCGCAGAGCTGCGCGGCCAGCGTCTTGTTGTGCGATATTACGAGCGTGGGCTTTTGGACCTGCTGGATAACGTTGGCTATCGTGAAGGTCTTGCCCGAGCCCGTGACGCCGAGCAGCGTCTGGTGTTTCTTCCCGGCCCTTATGCCGGCGACGAGCTTTTCGACGGCCTGCGGCTGATCGCCCGTCATGCCGTAAGGAGCTGTAAGCTCGAAGCGTCCTGTCTTTTCCAGCATGTCAGTCGTTTATTATCCTGTAGAGCTCCGAAGCGCCGTCCTTGGACACGTGCTCGGGAGTGGACAGCACCTCGGCCTTTACCCTGGAGTTTCCGAAAGCTATCTCCACGATGTCGCCGGGCTTTACCTGCGCCGACGGCTTGGCCTGCTTTCCGTTGATCATTATCCTGTCCTGCTCGCAGGCGTCGTGCGCGACTGTGCGCCTCTTTATGAGCCTCGATATCTTTAAATACTTGTCTACCCGCATCTCATCTCTCCGTATCCTGTTTATTGTATCATACAAGCAGGCGCGCAGAAACACGAAAAAACGGCGCCCCTTGCGGAGAGCCGTTTTCGTCGGTATGTTTCGGCGCCGGATTACTTCTTCTTGTTCACGACGTCCTTGAATGCCTTGCCAGCCTTGAAAACAGGAGCCTTGGATGCGGGGATCTTAACGACTTCGCCGGGCTTCTGCGGATTGCGGCCGGTCCTGGCCTTTCTCTTTCTGACTTCGAAAGTACCAAATCCGATAAGCTGGACCTTTCCGTCCTTCTTGGTGAGTTCGCTCTCAACAGCAGCGATGAAAGCGTTTACGGTAGCCTCAGTGTCCTTCTTGGTGAGTCCGGTCTTGTCTGCGATCGCAGCAACTAATTCGGTCTTGTTCATTTCTTCCTCCTACAACTAAAATAATATATTTGGTTCAAAGTTTGGACTCGGATCGTTTCGCCCTTGTCCAAAGCTGATCCATCTCGTAAAGCGACATCTCCGAAAGCTCCTTCCCCGCCTCCGCTGCCTGCTCCTCCATCGAGGAGAAACGGCGTATGAACTTGGATGACGCGGAATTGAGCGCTTCCTCCGGATCTATGTCAAGAAACCTTGCGGCGTTCACGACAGCGAACAGCAGATCTCCGAGCTCGTCCCGCGCGCGGACCTTCGATCCGCTTTCCGCCGCTTCGCGCAGCTCCGCAGTCTCCTCTTCGATCTTCTCGAACGCGCCGCTCACGTCGTCCCAGTCAAATCCTGCCTTAGCTGCCTTTCTTTGTATCTTCTCGCTTCTCAGCAAGGCCGGCAGACTGCGCGGAATGGACTTCATGGCTTCCGAACGCAACTCGGGCTTTTTCTCTATCCTTTTGACATTTTCCCATATATCCAAAACAGTGTCAACCGAAATATCGCCCTCTTTTCCGCATTTTTCAACATTTTTAGCAAAAACATGCGGGTGGCGGCGCAGCATCTTGTCGCACTCTCCGTTGGCTATATCCGTAATGCTGAACCTTCCGGTCTCGACGCCGATCTGCGCGTTCAACACGACCTGAAGGAGCACGTCGCCGAGCTCTTCGACGAGGTTCTCGTCGTCGCCCTGCTCTATCGCCTCTATCGCCTCGCACGCCTCTTCGAGCATCGGCCTTTTAAGGCTCTCGTGCGTCTGCTCCCTGTCCCAGGGACAGCCTCCGGGGCTCCTGAGGACCTCTATTATCCTTATGAGCCTCTCGACAGCCTCTCCGTCGCTCCCGGCTCTTTTATACAGCTCTTCGTACATCCTCTACCTCTTGAACTTTCTTATTATCCCGGCTACGCGCCTGTTCTTCGCGAGTCCCGCGAGCTCTTCCTTCGTGACGGCGCCGCTCGCGAGCACGAGCACGAGATATACGGCGACGCCCGCGATCATCGCGGCGAGCGTCGACAGAGCGTTGCCGGCGACGCCGGAAACGACCCTGTAGACTATGTGCACGGCGCCGCCCATCAGCCCCGCGCTTATTAACGGCTTTATCACCGTCTGGACATAATCGACCTTCGTGCCGGTATACTTTATGACGGCTATGAAATCCAGCACGGAAGCCACCGCGTACGCGGTGAGCGTTCCGAACGCCGCTCCCCTGACGTTGAGCGACGGGATGCCTGTGAGCGAGTACGTGACGAACACCTTGCAGACGGCGCCTATCGCGAGATTGCGGACGGGAACGATCTGCTTTCCTACGCCCTGAAGGATGCCGGTAAAGCTGTGGACCGTCCCGAGGAATATCACGCTTATCGCGAGTATCTCCAGGCACGGGGCGGCGCTTATCGCGCTGGCCTTCTGCGACGGATAGAGCAGCAGCAGTATCGGCTCGGCGAGCGTGCTCATGCCGATCGCGCACGGTATCGCTATTATGAGGGCGTAGCGGATGCCGAGGCGTATGCTGTCCTGCATGAAAGCGATCTCCCTGCGCTTGTAGGCGGACGCCACGAGCGGGACCATGCTTATCGACACGGCCTGCGTTATCACCTGCGGAAAGTTTATGAGAGGCTGCGCGAAGCCCGTGAGCTCGCCGTAAAGCGAGAGCGCCTCTTCGGCGGAGAAGCTGATCGCCAGGAGCCTCCTCTCCACGACCAGCATATCGATGGCGTTCATTATCGGAAGGACCGCCGAGCCTATCGTTATAGGTATGGCGATCAGCATTATCTCCTTGAGGATCTGAGCGGTGCTCTCCCGGGGCGCGGCGTCCGTTCCGGCGAATTCCGCCTTTATCTGTCCTCGGCGGCGCAGGTATATCAGGAATATGGCGAGGAATCCGAATATGCCTCCCGCCGTGGCGCCGAAGCTCGCGCCCGCAGCGGAGAACTCCACGCCGGAGGGAAGGAACGCGACGGCGAGCCCGAGGCCGACGGCGACCCTGAAGAACTGCTCGCTCAGCTGCGAGACTGCCGTCGGGCGCATGTCCTGCCGCCCCTGAAAGAATCCCCTGAACGCCGACTCGATCGGGCAGAACAGGAGCGCCGGAGCTATCGCGAGCATGCAGTAGACGGCTTCGGGGGTCTTGAGATACGAGCTCGTGAACCAGCTTGCCCCGAAGAAGAGCATCGAAGACGTGACGACGCCTGTGCACAGGAGAAGGATGAACGAAGCCTTGAACACGCGGAAAGCCTCGAGAGGCTTGTCGACGGCGTTGCGCTCCGCGACCATCCTCGCGATGGCCGTCGGTATCCCGGCGATGGCGAGCGTCAAAAAAAGGTTGTAGATGGGATACGCCTTCTGGTAGTAGCCCATGCCCGCGGAACCGATTATGTTCGCGAGAGGGATCCTGAAAGCGGCTCCCATCACCTTTATCACGAGTCCGGCCGCCCCGAGCAGCACGGTGCCGCCCAGGAACGACTTGTTCTTCGGATTTTGCGATGGCTTTGCCTCTCTGACCTCTTCCATAACTTTTTAATTATATCATATGATACAGAACTGCCAAGGCCTCATCCTTTGCGGGCGCGTCCTTGAGCACGACCGATATCCTCGGCTGGACGCCTCCGTAGATCGTGAGGCGCAGACCGTAGTCGTCCATGAGCGAGGCGACGGCCTGCGGCCGCAGCGCGTTGCTCTCCGCGAACACGAAGACCAGCCTGTTCTGCTGCAGCACCAGCTTTTCCACGCCGCACGTTCCCGCTATGTTGTGTATCATCGAGACCGCTATAAGGTTCTCCGCCTGCTTCGGCAGATCGCCGAACCTGTCGAGCAGCTCGTCCGTGACCTCGAGCCTGTCCTCCTCGCTGGCGGCTGTCGATATGCGCTTGTACATGTCGAGCCTCGCGATCTCGTCCGGTATGTACTCCTCCGGCAGATACGCCTCCAGGCAAAGCTCGACCGCGGTATCGGCTGCCGGCACCTGCTCTGCCGGACCGGGCGAGCCTTCGCGTCTGGCCTTCAGCTCGCGGACCGCTTCGTCGACGAGCTTGCAGTACAGCTCGTAACCGACCGACATCATGTGTCCCGACTGCTCGGAACCGAGGATGTTCCCGGCTCCGCGGATCTCCAGGTCGCGCATCGCTATGCGGAAGCCCGCGCCGAATTCCGTGAACTCCCTTATGGCGCGGAGCCTCTTCTCCGCGACCTCCGTCAGGACCTTGTCCTTTCTGTAGAACAGATAGGCGTAAGCGAGCCTGCTCGAGCGACCGACCCTTCCGCGCAGCTGATACAGCTGCGACAGACCGAGGCGGTCCGCGTCGAATATGATTATCGTGTTGACGTTCGGTATGTCGAGCCCCGACTCCACGATCGTCGTGGCGACGAGTATCCGGGTGCGGCCCTCGGTGAAGTCGATCATTATGTTCTCGAGGTCCGTCGGGTTCATCTGGCCGTGACCGACCGCGACGGAGGCCTCGGGCACGAGCCTTCCGATCCTTTTCGCGACGGTGTGGATGCCCTTCACCCTGTTGTAGACCACGTAGACCTGCCCGCCCCTCGCGATCTCGCGCCGGATGGCTTCCCTTACGGCCGCGTCCTCGTCCTCCATGACGTAGGTCTGCACCGGGTAGCGGTCCTCGGGCGGCTCTTCTATGACGCTCATGTCGCGTATGCCCGTGAGGGACATGTGCAGCGTCCTTGGTATCGGCGTGGCGGACAGCGTAAGCACGTCGACGCCCCGCTTCATCTGCTTTATCTTTTCCTTATGCTCGACGCCGAAGCGCTGCTCCTCGTCTATCACTAGCAGCCCCAGATCCTTGAACCTCACGTCCTGAGAGAGGAGCCTGTGCGTTCCGATGACGAGGTCGACCTCCCCCTTCTGAAGTCGCCTTATCACGTCCTCCTGCTGTTTTTCCGTCCTGAACCTCGACAGGACCTCGACGCAGAACGGATACGCGGACAGCCTCGACGCGAACGTGCGGAAATGCTGGTTAGCGAGTATCGTCGTCGGCACCAGCACGGCGGCCTGACGGCCCTGCTCGAGGCACTTGAAGACGGCCCTCGCCGCGACCTCGGTCTTTCCGTAGCCGACGTCTCCGCACAGCAACCTGTCCATCGGACGGTCGGACTGCATGTCGGCCTTTATCTCTTCGGTGCAGCGGAGCTGATCGTCGGTCTCGACGTACGGGAAGGCGTCCTCGAACTCCTTCTGCCACGCCGAGTCGGGACCGAAGCTGAAGCCCGGCTCGCTCTGCCGCTCTGCGGCGAGCTCGAGGAGGTCTTCGGCCATGTCCTCTATCGCGGCTTTCACGCGCTCCTTCGTCTTGCCCCACTCGGGGCCGGAGAGCCTGTACACCTTCGGCGG
>JAEEVI010000010.1 GCA_016287035.1 Bacillota bacterium | reverse complement strand
TGCATCACCTTTATCTCCTTAAAGCTTGTGCGCTCTGAGTTCTTCGGGGCTGAGCGGGGAAAGATCCGCCGGCGCCACATCGAAGACCGTCACGCATCCCCTGCGCCCTCTGGCGTACATGCGGCCGACCGCCCTCGCGTACGCGATCAGGACGCTGGCCGTAAATTCGGGATTGGAATCGAGCGCGAGCCTGTATTCGATGACGTGCTTATGCCCGCCTTCGAGACCAGTCCTGCCGGTCCTGAAGACGAAGCCGCCGTGCGGAAGCCCGGAGTGATCCCTCGCGAGCTCTTCGGCCGTTATGAAATGGACCGTAGTATCGTAATCGGAGAAGTAGTTGGGCATCTCCTTTATCGTCTTTTCTATGAGAGCCTTGTCCGCGCCCTCCTCCGCGACGACGTAGCACACCCTCGTATGCTTTTCGCGCGTCGAAAGCTCGGGAGTCTCTCCGCTGCGGACCTTTTCGAGCGCGGCGTCGACGGGGACGGTGTACTGCCTGGCGTCGGCGACGCCGGGTATGCGCCTGACCGCGTCGGAATGGCCCTGGCTGACGCCCGTTCCCCAGAACGTGTAGTCGGCGCCGTCGGGGAGGACAGCCGAGGCGTAGAGCCTGTTGAGCGAGAAGAGACCGGGATCCCAGCCGCAGGAGATGAGGCCGAGATGGCCGCTTTCGGACGCGGCCTTGTCGACGTTCGCGAAGTGCTCGGGGATCCTGGCGTGTGTGTCGAAGCTGTCGATGATGTTGAAGTTCTTCGCCAGCTCCGGGCTCATGACAGGAAGATCCGTCGCGCTTCCGCCGCAGATGATCATCACGTCTATATCGTCCTTGTATTTAAGAACGTCGGCGGCCGGATAGACCGGCGCTCCCGCGCTCTTTACGCATGCGGGATCTCTTTTCGTGAATATCCCGGCGATCTCGACGTCGCTGTTCTGAGCGGCGGCGTATTCGACGCCTTTTCCGAGATTTCCGTAGCCGTATATGCCTATCTTCATATCATCTGCCTCCGTTCTGCTTTATCATGCTGTTCATATCGTACAGCCCAGCGGGCTTTCCCGAGAGGAACGCCGCCGCCGCGAGCGCGCCCTCCGCGAACAGCGCCCTGCTGTGGGCCTCGTGTCCGAGCGTTATCGTCTGGTTCTGGGTGCCGATCATCACGGTGTGCTTGCCGACGTAGTTTCCCAGGCGCAGCGCCGATACTCCGATATCGTCGGGCTGACGCTTACCGAAGCCGCTCCTTCCGCATACTATGTTTCCGCCGCCGCGGGCGTCCTTTACCGCTTCGGCCAGCGCGAGAGCCGTTCCGCTCGGCGCGTCGACCTTCCTGTCGTGATGGATCTCGACTATCTCCACCTCGGCCTCGGGGAAGGCCGCGGCGGCTCTGGCCGCCAGATCGGCGAGCACCGCGATGCCCATCGAGAAATTAGCGGCGAAGAACACGGGGATCTCTGACGCGGCGTCCTTTATGAGCTGCTTTTCCTCCTCGGTCTGGCCTGTCGTAGCGACGACGACCGCGATCTTATTGGCTCTCGCGAATCCGATGAGCGCCTGAGTCCCGGTGTGGTGGGAAAAATCTATTATGCAGTCGATCCCCGAAGGATCGGCGTCCGCGAAAGAATCGAAACATCTTACGGGCGCGTCCTGAGCCGCGGGATCGACGCCGCACGCGAGCTCCGCTCCCTTATAGCCTTCGAGCGCCAGCTTCGCGACCTCGCGGCCCATATGTCCGCATAGACCGCTTACCAGGATCTTCATATCTTATCCTCCTTACAGCAGCCCCTGCGCTGCCATGAGCTTTCTGAGAACGGCTTCGTTCTGAGGCTCCATCTTCGTGAGCGGCAGCCTTATATAGTCGCCGCACAGACCCATCGCCGCCGACGCCGCCTTTACGGGGATCGGGTTGACCTCGCAGAACAGAGCGTTTATGAGCGGGAGCAGATCGCATTGGAGCTTTATGCTTCCGGCGTGGTCGCCTTCGAACCAGAGCCTGCACATCTCGGCGGTCTTTGCCGGCATGATGTCGGAGAGCACGGAGATGACTCCGCAGCCGCCCATCGCGAGGATGGGAACGATCTGGTCGTCGTTTCCGGAATAGATGTCGAGCTTGTCGCCTACGAGGCTGAACGTCTCGACGATCTTGGAGATATTGCCGTTCGCTTCCTTTATGCCGCAGATCATCGGATGCTCGGAGAGCGCCAGATACGTGGACGGCTCGATGTTTACGCCGGTCCTGGAAGGAACGTTGTAGAGTATGACGGGCTTGTCGGACGCGTCGGCTATGGCCGAGTACATCTTTATGAGCCCCTTCTGGGTCGCCTTGTTGTAGTACGGAGTGACGACGAGCATCGCGTCGCAGCCGACGCGGCAGGCGCACTTCGTGAGGTCGATCGCGTAAGCCGTATCGTTGGAACCGGTGCCCGCGATGACGGGAACGCGTCCGGCCGAGCGCTTTACGGCGTACTCGAGGACCGCGCGGTGCTCTTCGTCGGAGAGCGTCGAGCCCTCGCCGCTCGTTCCGGCTATGACCAGCGCGTTTATCCCTTCCGCTATCTGCCAGTCGATGATGCGTCCGAAGCTGTCGAAATCGACGGATCCGTCCGGAGCCATCGGGGTGACGAGAGCGCTGGCCGCGCCTCTGAATATGGGGGTCTGTCTTTTCATTTTCCTTCTCCTTTTGCTGCGACGCTTATTGCAATAAGGATATAAAAAGCCAATGCTTTCGCATTGGCGGTAAAGTGCTGCTTTCCGCGCAGAAACTGCACGGGACGCAATCCTCAAATAGCTCTCCGCAAACGCGACAGTCGCATGGATATTGTCCATACGCCCAGGCAGGGCTCGCAACGCCCGCCTTCGGCAGCCTTCCCTTTCCTTCCGGCAACGCCCTCGCTGGCTTACACCGGACATACTCTTGGCAGCTGCGCCTCTATCCTTTAAATTGCAATATTCTGTTTAATGCAACGATACTAACATACGCCCGCGCGCCTGTCAAGGACAAAGAGCGTCCGCCGCGTCAGAACGTCCAGGGCAGATACGCGGCTATGACGGCCAGCACGATCGCCGGCAGCATGTTCGCCACGCGGAACTTCTTCCCCCACACGAGGTTCACGCCCACGCAGAAGATGAGAACGGCGCCCGTCAGGGAGAGGTACGAGAGCGCCAGCTCCGTCATGATCGGAGCGACCAGCCGCGCCAGCAGCGTCACGCCGCCCTCGAACAGGAACACGGGGATCGCGGAGAAAGCGCAGCCCTTTCCCATGGAGGAGGACATGACGGCGATTATGATGAAATCCAGCACGGACTTTATCGCGAGCGTAGACCAGTCGCCGAGCAGCCCGTCCTGCAGCGCCCCGACGATCGCCATCGCGCCTACGCACACTGTAAGGGACGCGGTGACGAAGGCGTTTACGAAGCCCTGCTCGCCGCTGTTGCCGGTCTTTACCTTGAGCCATTCGCCGAAGCGTTCGAAGCCCTTTTCTATGCCGAAGAGCTCCCCGCAGACGGTGCCGAGCGCAAGGCACAGCACGACGAGCATAGACCTTCCGCTCGCGAGCGATCCGCCGTCTATCCTGAGCATCCCCTGCATAGCGCCGGCGATGGCTATGAAGATGACGCTCACGCCGCACGCCTTTCCGAGGGAATCCTGTTTTTCGCTGTCGAAGAGCTTTCCTGTAAAGTGACCTACGAGTCCGCCCGCGATTATGCAGGCGCTGTTTATGATAGTTCCGAGTCCGAACATTTTATCGACCTGTTTGTTTTATAGACCTGTTTTTGCAGACCGCGCCGCGGCCGCAAGGGCTACCAGCACGGGAAGCGCGTCATCGTGAAGAAGACGCTGACCGCGCACATGAGTACCGCCGGGATGACGCTCATCCGCACGAGATGCCGCTGGTCGTAGCCGCCGCAGCCCATTATTATCGGCACGGCGGTCGTCGCCATTGGCGTCATGAGCGAGCACATGGTTCCTACATAGCACATCCTCATGAGACCTCTGGGATCGCAGTCCATGCTCACGCTGACGACCAGCACGAGCGGTATGAGTATCTTGCTGACAGCCCTGTTGTAGATGAGGCTCGTCATGATGTAAGCCGCGGCGAAGAACAGGAAGCCCATGAGATAACTGTTCCGCGTGTCGCCCAGCAGCGATACTACGGCTCCGCCGATGAGGTCGCCCGCTCCGGTGTTCGCGAACGCGTTTCCGAGCGAAGCGGCGCCGACGTAGATCATTATTATGTCCAGCCCCATGCTCCTTATCGCTTCCTTTTCGGTGAGCACGCCGCCCAGCACCACGGCGCACGCGCCGCACGCGGGGATGACCCAAGTCGGAAGTCCGAAGGAGCCTAACATAAGACTTATTATGACTACCGCGAACGCTCCGCAGGCTATCGCCTCTTTCAGCGGCGTCAGAGGCTCTTTTTCGGTCCTGGCCGCGCCGGAGAAGAGGTCCGGCAAGGAATCCGGAGCCTCGATGTCCGGAGCCAGCTTCGGAGCGAAGAAGATCGCCCATACGATCACGAATACCGTGACGGGCAGCTTGTCTATCATCTCGTCGAATATCGTGAAGCTGACGTCCGTTATGCCGTATTCCAGCAGCATGCCGTTGCTCTCGATGTAGTTCGACGCGTACGGCCCTATCGGCGTGAGCGTCCACGCGCCCGTGACGCCGACCATCGCGACGGGATACAGCATCTTCGAGGGATTGACTCCGATCTTCCTGCACATCGAAACGACGAGCGGGCATACCAGAGCGACTATCGCCGTGGTGGACGGGAGGAACTGGCCTATCACGAACGTGACGAGCACGTAGCCCGCCAGCACCTTCCTGAACGAGCCGCCCGACACCCTGTGGACGATGCCGGTGAGCCTGTCGATGAAGCTCGTCCTGTTCAGGCCCGCCGCGAGGACGAACATGGACACGAGAGATACCACTGTGCCGCTGCCGATCGTTCCGAGGACGGACGAAGGCTCGACGCAGCCGCACAGCACGAGCGCGAGCATGCCGATCATCGACGTGAGCGCCATCGGGATCCTTCCGGCGCTGTAGCTGACGATCATCGCCGCGAATATGATTATCGTTGCAGTCGTTGTAAACATAAGCAGATTATACAATCAAAAGAGCTCCGGGGCAATAGCCCCGGAGCCGTGCCGTTATATCCGGACAGCCGGATATCAGATCCTGAACGGTTCTCTCGCCGCGTAATCCGTGTGAAGGAGCTCGTGAGCCTTGTGAGAGTTGGGCTCGCCGAGGAACTTCTCGTACAGTTCCTTTATCTGCGGGTTGTTGTGGGACTGGCGGAGCTCCTGCCTCTCGTCCTCGCTGTAGAGCGCCGCGGCCCTCTTCTGCCTGTAGGTGTCGAGGATGTTGATCTCCTCGTTCGGCAGGAACCTGTGGCGCACGAAGGGCATTCCGCCGCCGTTGACGCAGCCGCCCGGGCAGCACATGATCTCTATGAAGTGATACTTGGACTTGCCCTCTCTGATGTCGTCGAGCAGAGGCTTCGCGTTCTTCATGCCGCTCGTTACGGCGATGTTCAGCGTCATGCCGCCGATCTCGAGGCTGGCCTCCTTGAGGTCGTCGAAACCGCGGACCTGCTCGAACTTGATCGGTCCGTATTCCTTGCCCTCGAGCACGTAATACGCGGTACGGAGAGCTGCCTCCATAACGCCGCCGGTAACGCCGAATATGACGGCGGCGCCGGTGTAGGTGCCCATGATGTCGTGATCGTAGTCCTCGTCCGGAAGCCTCGTGAAGAGCATACCGGAGCGCTTGATCATGTCGCCGAGCTCCCTGACGGTGAGCACCGCGTCGACGTCCTTTATGCCGCCCTTCTGCATCTGGGGCCTTTCCTTCTCGAACTTCTTAGCCGTGCAGGGCATTATCGATACGACGAAGAGATCCTTCGGATCGATGTTGTGCACCTGGCAGTAGTACGACTTGAGGATCGCTCCCTGCATCTGGTGAGGAGACTTGCAGGAAGAAACGTGGTCGAGTATGTCGCCGTAATACGTCTCGGCGTAGTTGATCCAGCCCGGCGAGCACGACGTGATCATCGGGAGCTTTCCGCCGTTCTTTATCCTGTTGAGGAGCTCGGTGGCCTCTTCCATGATGGTGAGGTCTGCGCCGAAGTCCGTGTCGTAGACCTTCTCGAATCCGAGCCTGCGCAGAGCCGCGACCATCTTGCCGGTCACAGCCGTTCCGATCGGCATGCCGAACTCTTCTCCGAGGCCCGCCCTTACTGCGGGAGCGGTCTGGACGATCACGTGCTTTCCTTCCTCGAACGCCTTGTCGACGAGAGGAAGATCCGTCTTTTCGATCAGAGCGCCTACGGGGCATACGGCCACGCACTGGCCGCACATGAGACACGGCGACTGCGCGAGGGAGATGTTTCCGGCGGGAGCTACGAACGCGTTGAAGCCGCGCCTTTCGTATCCGAGCACGCCGTTGCCGTGGGCGTTCTTGCACCTGGCGATGCAGCGTCCGCAGAGGATGCACTTGGAGGTGTCCCTGATGATGGACGGCGACAGATCGTCGTAAAAGACCTCTGTCTTTTCTCCCGTGAACATGTTCTCTCTGGCTCCGACGGCCTTGGCGACGTCGAGCAGCTCGCAGCGGCCGTTCTTATGGCACTGCTGGCAGTTCTGGGAGTGGTTGGAGAGAAGGAGCTCCACGGAGGTCCTTCTAGCCTTTATAGCCTTGGGTGTGTTGATCTTTACGACCATACCCTCGTTTACGGGGTATACGCAGGAAGCTACGAGGCCTCTGGCGCCCTCCACCTCGACGAGACATACGCGGCAGGAACCCTGATTGCATTCGCCGTGGTTGAAGGAGCACAGCGAAGGGATCTCGTAACCGCAGCTTCTCGCCGCTTCGAGCACCGTCAGAGAGGAATCCACGGAGTAGCTCTGACCTTCGATTGTGATGTTAACGTTACTCATGGCTGCCTCCTATTCCTTGAATATCGCATCGAACTTGCAGGATGCCATGCACATTCCGCATCTGATGCACTTGCTCGTATCGATGACGTACGGCTCCTTGCCGGGAACGCCGGAGATGGCCTGCACCGGGCAGCTGCGCGAGCAGATGGAGCACTTCATGCACTTTTCGGGATCTATGCGGTACTGGATGAGGTCCTTGCATACGCCGGCAGGACATGTCTTGTCGACGATGTGAGCGATGTACTCGTCCTTGAAATGAGTGATAGTCGATCTGATCGGGTTGGACGCGGTCTGACCGAGAGCGCAGAGCGAGTTGTTCTTGCAGGCGTCGGAGATCTGGTCGAACTCCTCGAAATCCTCCATCGTTCCTCTGCCGCTGGTGATGCGTTCGAGGGTCTCCATCATGCGCTTGGTGCCGATCCTGCAGGGCGTGCACTTTCCGCACGACTCGTCGCAGATGAAGCCCATGTAGAACTTCGCGACGTCGACCATGCAGTTATCCTCGTCCATTACGATCGCGCCGCCGGAGCCCATCATCGAGCCCTGAGCGACCATGTTGTCGAAGTCGATCGGCGTGTCGAGCTGAGCCTCGGTGAGACATCCGCCCGAAGGACCGCCGGTCTGGATGGCCTTGAACTTCTTTCCGTTCTGGATGCCGCCGCCGATGTCGTAGATGAGCTCGCGGAGCGTCGTGCCCATGGGGATCTCGACGAGGCCTACGTTCTTGACCTTGCCGCCCAGGCAGAACACCTTCGTGCCCTTGGACTTCTCGGTGCCGTAGCACGTGAACGCGTCGAGTCCCTCGCGGAGTATGTAGGGAACTGTCGCCAGAGTCTCAACGTTGTTTACGATCGTCGGCTTATCCCACAGGCCCTTGACCGCGGGGAAAGGCGGACGCGGTCTGGGCATTCCGCGCAGACCCATTATTGAATTGAGCAGCGCCGTCTCCTCGCCGCAGACGAAAGCGCCGGCGCCGAGCCTTACGTGCGCGTGGAAGCAGAAATCTGTTCCGAGTATGTTGTCTCCGAGCAGACCGAGCTCTTCGGCCTTCTTGATCGTCTGACGGATCCTGGCTACCGCCTTCGGATACTCGGCGCGGATGTAGAAGTAGCCTTCGCTCGCGCCGATCGCGTATCCCGCGATCGCCATGCCTTCGATGACCGCGAGAGGATTATCCTCGAGCACGGATCTGTCCATGAACGCGCCGGGGTCGCCCTCGTCGCCGTTGCATACCACGTATTTCTCGTCGCTCTTCTGATCGTACGCGAACTGCCACTTGCGGCCGGTCGGGAATCCGCCGCCGCCCTTGCCTCTGAGTCCGGAATCGAGGATCATCTTGATGACGTCGGCTCTGTCCATGGAAAGAGCTTTGATGAGGCCCTGATAACCTCCGCATCCGAGAGCTTCCTCGATCTTGTCCGGATCGATGACGCCGCAGCCGTGAAGAGCGATCCTCTTCTGCTTCGTATAGAACGGGATATCCTCCATCTTCGGGATGAGGTTCCCGGTCTTCTCGTCGACGTAGATGAGCCTTTCGACGATCTGTCCGTCGACGCAGTCCTTTCTTACGATCTCCTCGACGTCCTCGGGCTTTACGAGCCTGTAGAGAACGTTCTCGGGGAACATGCGGACGAACGGTCCTTCGGAGCAGAGCCCGAAGCATCCGACCACCCTGATCTCGAACTTGTCGGCGACGCCGTACTGGGCGAGGTACTTTTCCAGTTCTGCCTTGAGATCCATAGTGCCGGCGGACATGCAGCCGGTGCCTCCGCAGAGCATTATGTAGCGCTTGTCGGAAGTACCGTCAAACTTTGAGCTGAGTTCTTTTGTATAGACTTCGATCGCTGCGCGGAGCTCGTCGACGGATTTATACATTCTCGGCCACCTCCCTGTACTCGGCGATTATGCGGGGAACGTCCTTGACGTCGACGCGCGCGTACACCTTGCCGTTGATCGATACGGCCGGCGCTGCAGCGCAGGCTCCGATGCAGCGGAGAGCGTCGATGCTGAAGAGCTGGTCCTCGGTCGTCTGGCCGGGCTGGATGCCAAGAAGCTCGCAGAACTGATCGATGATCTTCTGCGCGCCCTTTACGTAACATGCAGTGCCCAGACAGCATCCGATGACGTACTTTCCCTTCGGCTCGAGCGAAAAGAACGAATAAAACGTGACCACTCCGTAGATCTCGGCGACAGAGATACCAGTCTTCTTCGAGACGATCTCCTGCACCTCCAGAGGAATATATCCGAATTCCTTCTGGATGTCGCTGAGGATCATGATGAGCGGAGTGTTCTCTCCGCGGTACCTGTCGCAGATCTCCTCGATCTGCCGCACCGCAGCACTCTGTAAATGACCCATTCCTGCCTCCTTAATTTTAAACACCTTTAGCAGACACTCCCGCGCGCAGGCCGGCACGCGGTGTGCAATTATAACTTTTTTATACCATCGCCTCCGGACGGAAGACCTCGTCGAACTTCTCCGGCGTAAGATAGCCGAGCGCGACGCATGCCTCCTTCAGCGAGATATTCTCTGCGTAAGCCTTTTTCGCCGTCCTGGCGGCGTTTTCGTACCCTATGTACGGATTCAGCGCCGTCACCAGCATGAGCGAGTTATATAGATTGCCGCGCATCTTTTCCCTGTTCGCGGTTATGCCGGACGCGCAGTTCTTATCGAACGAGGCGATCGCCTCCGCGAGCAGCCTTGCCGACTGCAGGAAATTGTAGGCGCACACGGGCATGAACACGTTGAGCTCGAAATTGCCCTGGGAAGCGGCGATCCCCACCGCGGCGTCGTTGCCCATTATCTGAACGGCGACCATCGTGACGGCCTCGCACTGCGTGGGATTGACCTTTCCCGGCATTATCGACGATCCCGGCTCGTTCGCCGGTATAGTTATCTCCCCGAGCCCGTCTCTTGGACCGGAAGCCAGCCACCGCACGTCGTTTGCGATCTTCATCATGTCGCACGCCATGGCCTTTATCGCGCCGTGCGCCGCGACCAGCTCGTCCTTCGACGTGAGCGCGTGGAACTTGTTGGGAGCTGTCCTGAAGTCCTTTCCGAGGATCTTCGAGACTTCTTCGGCAACCCTTTCGGCAAAGCCCTCGGGAGCGTTGAGCCCCGTTCCCACGGCTGTCCCGCCGAGCGCGAGCTCGCGGAGCGGTCCGCAGGTGAGCTTCAGCAGCTCTATGCCGCGTTCAAGACTGCTGCGCCAGCCGCTGATCTCCTGGGAGAAGCTTATCGGCGTAGCGTCCTGAAGGTGCGTGCGTCCGCTCTTGACGATCCCTTCGTTCTCCTTTTCAAGGCGCCTGAAGGTCTCTATGAGATGCTCCGCCGCCGGTATCAGCTTGTCCTCCACAGCCGTTACGGCCGCTATGTGCATGGCCGTCGGGAACGTATCGTTGGAGGACTGGCTCATGTTCACGTCGTCGTTCGGATGGATGATATCCTTCCCGAGTATCAGGCCCGCCCTGCGGGCGATGACCTCGTTCGCGTTCATGTTCGACTGCGTTCCGGAACCGGTCTGCCATACGACGAGCGGAAAATGACCGTCGAGGGCGCCGGAAGCGACCTCGTCGCAGGCGGCGCAAATTGCCCCGGTCTTTTCGTCCGTCATGCGCTGCGGGCATATCGCGTTGTTGGCGATCGCCGCGGCTTTCTTGAGAACGCCAAAAGCGTGGGTTATCTCCCTGGGCATGACCTCTATGCCGACGCCTATCCTGAAGTTCTCCAGGCTGCGCTGAGTCTGAGCTCCCCAAAGCCTGTCGGCGGGGACCCTCATCTCTCCCATTGAATCGTGCTCTGTGCGATAATCCACTCTGATAGCTCCCGTGCGCTGCGCGCAAGTTTTTGCGAAATGAGCCCGCGCGAATCCGCGAAAAACGTTCTCATTTTACAATAAAATATATTTTAGCAAAAGGGTCGTTTAATTGCAAGGAATCCAGAAAAATTAAGGCCTTAAAACGCAAAAGGCCCGGATCTTCGGATCCGGGCCAGGACATTTCGCGTTTGAGCGCGTGGCTATGCCGCGCACACCTCCTTTATTATCCCGAGAGCCTTTTCGAGCAGCTCGTCGGGGATGTTGAGCGCGGGGAGCAGCCTCACCTTGTCCTTGGCCGTCAGGCAGAGGACGCCCTTTTCGATGCATGCCGCGACCACCTCTGACGCAGGCTTTACGGTCTTTATGCCGATCATCAGGCCCATGCCGCTGACGGATTCGACGCCTTCGGCTCCGCTGAGGGCCGAGAATATCATGCTGCTCTTTTTCGCGACTCCCGCCAGCAGATCGTCGTCTATGCGCGAGATGACGCTTATAGCGCCGGCGCAGCTTACGGGATTGCCGCCGAACGTGGAACCGTGGTCTCCCGGTCCGAACACGTTCTCCAGCTTTTCGCCGAGGAGCACCGCGCCTATCGGCAGGCCGCCCGCGAGGCCCTTCGCAGTAGTGACCACGTCCGGCTCTATGCCGAAATTCATGTACGAATAGAGCTTTCCGGTCCTTCCGTTGCCCGTCTGCACCTCGTCGACCATGAACACTATGTCGTTCTCCGCGGCGAACTCCGCGGCTCCGCGCACGAAATCACTGTCGAGCGCTATGACGCCGCCCTCGCCCTGAACGCATTCGATGAATATCCCGGCCGCCTTTGTCTCCGAAGCGAGCTTCTTAAGGCCTTCGAGATCGTTCGGCTCCGCGTGCGCGAAGCCCGGAGTGAGCGGCCTGTAAAGACCGTGGAAATAGTCCTGTCCTGTCGCGGCGAGCGTGGTCAGCGTCCTTCCGTGGAAGCTGTTCTTCAGCGTTATTATCGTAAAGTACTCGGGGCCCTTCTTCTCCGCGGCGTACTTCCTCGCCGCCTTGATCGCGCCCTCGTTGGCCTCGGCTCCGGAGTTCCCGAAGAAGACCTTCTTCATTCCGGTCCGCTCGCAGAGCAGCTCCGCCAGCTTCGCGCACGGCTCCGAATAATAGAGGTTGCACGTGTGCTGGATCCTGTCGAGCTGGGCCTCCACCGCCTTCTTCCACTCGGGATCACCGATCCCGAAGGAGTTTACCGCTATGCCTGTCCCCAGATCGATGTATTCCCTGCCGTTTTCATCGTACACCAGAGAGCCCTGTCCGCGGACGAGCTCCACGGGGAACCGTTTATATGTGCCCGCGACGTAGCGGGCGTCCGTCTCTTTTACGTTCATTCGCCTTTACCTGTTATCATCGTTCCGGCGCCCTCGTCGGTGAGGAGCTCCATGAGGATCGCGTGCGGCACGCGTCCGTCCATTATTATGACCTTGTGCACGCCCCTGGATATCGCCTCCGTGCAGCAGCCGACCTTCGGGATCATGCCGCCGGAGATTATCCCCTCGTCGTACAGCTTCTGAGTGTCCTCGACCTTTATCTCGGGGATGAGCGAGGACGGATCGTCCTTGTCGCGCAGCACTCCCGCGATGTCAGTCATCATTATGAGCCTCTTGGCCGAAAGGGCTCCGGCTATGTGCGCCGCTGCCGTGTCGCCGTTTATGTTGTACGTGTTGCCGTCCCTGTCGCACGCGACCGTCGATATTACGGGTATGTATCCGTTGTCGAGGAGGTCCGTGACGGGCTTGATGTTTATCTTCGTGATCTTTCCGACGTATCCGAGCTTCTCGTCCTTCATCTCGGCCTCTATGAGCCTTCCGTCGACGCCCGAGAGCCCGATCGCCCTGCCTCCCTTCGTCGAGAGGAGGTTTACGAGGCTCTTGTTTATGCGCCCCGCCAGGACCATCTGGACGATGTCGACGGTCTCCTTGTCGGTGACCCTGAGGCCCTCCACGAACTCGGCCTTCTTGCCGAGCCTGTCCATCATCTCGCTTATCTCCGGGCCGCCGCCGTGCACGAGCACGACCTTGACGCCGATGAGCCAGAGAAGGACTATGTCCTCCATCACCTGTTCCTTCAGCGTCGGCGAGATCATCGCGTTGCCGCCGTACTTTATTACGACGACCTTTCCGACGTATCTTTTGATGTAAGGCAGCGCCTGGGTGAGCACCTCCGCGCGCTGCGCGTTGGAAAATCCGGTATCCATCGTCCCTCCTAAGAGCGGTAATCGCCGTTTATCCTGACGTAGTCGTATGTGAGATCGCAGCCCCACGCGCAGGCGCAGACGTCTCCGCTCCCGAGGCTGACGTTGATGTCTATCTCGTCTTCCGTGAGGATCTTCTTGGCGAGCTCCTCGGAAAACTCTATGCCGGCTCCGTTCCTGCAGACCTCGACGGTCCCGGCGGCGCTGGAAAAGCTGACGCCGATCTTGCTCACGTCAAGGTCGGCTCCGCTGTAGCCTATGGCGCAGAGGACCCTGCCCCAGTTCGCGTCCGCTCCGAACATCGCCGCCTTGAGCAGGCTGGAGCACACGACGCTCTTTGCGACCTTCCTGGCCGTCTCCAGATCGGCGGCTCCGCTGACCTTGCATTCGAGCATCTTCGTCGCGCCCTCTCCGTCCGCGACGATCATGCGGCAGAGCTGGACCGTGAGGGTGTTGAGCGCTTTCATGAATACGCAAAGATCCTCGCCCTCCGATTCTATCGGCGCGTTTCCGGCGAGGCCGTTCGCGAGCACCGTCACCATATCGTTCGTGGAGGTGTCTCCGTCGATGCTGAGCATGTTGAACGTCGCCTGCACGTCGCCGGACAGGGCCTTCTGCAGCATCGCGGGGCTTATCGCCGCGTCCGTGGTTATGAACACGAGCATGGTCGCCATGTTGGGATGGATCATGCCGCTGCCCTTGGCCATGCCGCCCATCCTGCAGATCTTTCCTCCGAGCTCGAATTCGACCGCGGCCATCTTCTTTACGGTGTCGGTCGTCATTATGCCCTCGACCGCGTCTTCGGCGCCGTCTTCGGAAAGAGCCGCTATGAGCTGCGGGATGCCGTCCTCGAAAGGCTTTATGTCAAGAGGAAGACCGATGACGCCTGTGGAGGCGACGACTATGTCGGAGGCGTCTATGCCGAGCTGCTCCGCGAGTATATCGCACGTCTTTTCGGCGATCTCGACGCCGTCGGCGTTGCACGTGTTGGCGTTTCCGCTGTTGCATATGACCGCCTTGGCGATGCCGTCGGCGAGATGCTTCTGAGTCACGTATATAGGAGCGCTCTTTACGAGATTAGTCGTATATACTGCCGCCGCGGACGCCGGCACGTCGCTCACGATGAGCGCGATATCCTTCTTCGAATGGTTCTTGCGGATCCCGCAGTGCACGCCGCTGGCCTTGAATCCCCTGGCCGCGCAGGGTCCGCCCTGTATGAGTTTCATCTCTTTTATTCCTCCTGTACGCACAGACCGAAGCTCTGCTCCAGTCCGAGAACTAAGTTCATATTCTGAAGGGCCGCGCCGCTGGCGCCCTTGCCCAGATTGTCGAATCTGCTGACGAGCAGCAGCCTGTCGTCGTTTCCGAACACCGACACTTCCATGTCGTCTCTTCCTTCGAAAGCGCCCGCCGAGCAGAAGCCCTCCTCTGAAGCTCCGCTGTATCTGACGAGACCGCCTCTGTAGTACTCGCGGTATATGTCGCTTATCTCCCCGGCGCCGCAGTTTATCTGATCCCTGAACAGAGGCACCGTGACCTCCATCCCCGCGTAGTACGGGGCGACTATCGGACAGAAGACCGGCTCCTTTTCGAGCCCGCATACGGCGCTCATCTCGGGCAGATGCTTGTGCTTCTGCGTAAGGCCGTACATGCGGGGAGCCGCGAGCAGCGGATCGCGCCGCGGATCCTCGTACTGCGCTATCATCTTCTTGCCGCCTCCGGAATACCCGGTGAGCGAAAAGCACGACAGCTCCGTGGAGCTGTCTATCGCTCCGCACTGCACGAGCGGCGCGACGAGAGCGATGAACCCGCTCGCGTGGCAGCCGGGGTTGGCTATGCGCTTCGCCGAAGCCACGCCGTCTCCGACGCCCTTTATCTCAGGGAATCCGTACGTCCATCCGGGCGCCGTCCTGTGCGCGGTCGACGTGTCTATTATAACCGTGTTTTCGTTTTCCACAAGACCGCAGGATTCGATCGCGGCGCTGTCGGGAAGGCACAGGAACGCGACGTCGGCGCTGTTGAGCGCGTCCTTTCTGGCTCCGATGTCCTTTCTCAGTTCCTCTGTCAGCGATATGAGCTCTATGTCCTCGCGCCGCGCGAGCCTGTCGTATATGCGCAGACCCGTCGTGCCGGCGCTGCCGTCGATGAATACCTTTGTCATCAGTCTTCCTTTCGGGGATACTCTTTCAGTGTAAGCTTTTTAATAATTATTCACTTTTTTTAATAAAAGTCAATAGTTTATGCACAAAATATTCAAAATATGCGCAAATAGTTGCATAATAGTTGCGCGGTGACTCACCTGAGCGCTATAAGTCTACCGCGCCCAGCCCAGCGAGCGCTCCACAGCCCTGTGCCAGCCCCCGATCAGGCTCGCGCGCTCGGCCTCGCCCATCGACGGCTCGCATATCATGCCCGCGCTCCAGTTCTGCTCGAGCTCGTCCGTGCCGCTCCAGAAGCCGCAGGCGAGACCCGCGAGGCTCGCCGCTCCCAGGGCGGTCGTTTCCGTCGATACGGGACGGACGAGCCTGTGGCCTATGATGTCCGCCTGGAACTGCATCAGGAAGCCGTTGTTTATGGCGCCGCCGTCGACCTTGAGGTCCTTCAGCGCGATCCCTCCGTCCTGCTCCATCGCCTTCAGGACGTCGAAGCTCTGAAAGGCTATGGATTCCAGCGCGGCGCGCACTATATGGTCTCTGTTCGTGCCGCGCGTTATCCCGACGATCGTTCCACGAGCGTAAGGATCCCAGTACGGCGCTCCGAGGCCAACGAAAGCAGGAACGAGATACACTCCTCCTGTGTCCGGCACGCGCAGCGCGCATTCCTCCGACGACGGAGCATCAGGTATCAGCTTCATCTCGTCGCGAAGCCACTGCACTGCGGCACCGGCGACGAATATCGAGCCCTCGAGCGCGTAGAAGACCTTTCCTCCGAGCCCCCAGGCGATCGTCGTTATAAGGCCGTTCTCCGACAACACCGGCTTTTCTCCGGTGTTCATGAGGAGGAAGCCGCCCGTGCCGTACGTGTTCTTCGCGTCTCCGGGATAAAAGCAGTTCTGGCCGAACAGGGCTGCCTGCTGGTCTCCGGCCGCAGCCGCGATCGCGATCGGGCCGCCGAGCAGCGCGGGATCGGTATATCCGTACACGCCCGAGCTCGGGACGGGCTCCGGCAGCATGCGGCGCGGTATGCCGAGCTCGCGGAGGATGTCGTCGTCCCAGCTGAGGGTGTTTATATTGAAGAGCATCGTCCTCGACGCGTTGGAATAGTCGGTGATATGCAGCTTTCCGCCGCTCAGCTTCCAGATCAGCCACGTGTCCACCGTCCCGAACAGGAGCCGGCCGCTCCCGGCCTTTTCCCTCGCGCCTTCGACGTTTTCGAGTATCCACGCGAGCTTCGTCGCGCTGAAATACGGATCAAGAGCCAGTCCTGTTTTTTTTCTTATGACGTCCGAAAGACCCCTCGCCCTGAGCTTCTCGCAGAGGTCCGCCGTGCGCCTGCACTGCCAGACTATAGCGTTGTACACGGGAACGCCGGTCTCCCTGTCCCAGACGATCGTCGTCTCGCGCTGGTTGGTTATACCGATCGCGGCGATATCGGCGGCGGTGATCCCCAGCCGCGACATCGCCTCCGCGCAGACGCCTATCTGCGTCGACCACAGCTCCACGGGATCGTGCTCGACCCAGCCCGGCCGCGGATATATCTGGCGGAACTCCTTCTGGGCTGAAGCCGCGGGCTTTCCGCTCCTGTCGAATATTATGCATCTGTTGCTCGTAGTGCCGGCGTCAAGCGCCATTACGTATCCGGACATGTCAAAAGCCTTTCCATTACGGGGTTCGTCATGCCGATCCCCTTCTCCGTGAGTTTTATCCTGTCTTCGCTTATAAACAGGAGCCCCTCCGCGGCGAGGGCGTCCGCCGCGCGTCCGAAGACGTCCGAAAACGGCCTGCCGAACGTTCCGCTGAAATCGGAAGGAGCGAAGCCCTCCGTCAGCCTGAGCTCCGTGAATATAAAGTCGCCCATAAGCTCTTTGAGCGCGTCTTCGGACGCGCGCGCGAAGCGTCCTTCGGGCGACGGCCCGCATACGGGATCCCTGAGCGAAGCCTCGAGAGCGCGCGCCGCGCCTCCGCCGCGGACGTATTCGTCCGGCTCCCGCGGATTCGAGAAGCGGCGGCCGCCGAAGAACGAATGGGCCGAAGAGCCGAGACCGAGATAGTCGGCCATCGTCCAGTACTTCATGTTGTGACGGCACCGGAAGCCCTCCCTCGCGGCGTTAGATATCTCGTAGCGCCCGTACCCGTTCTCCGCGAGGAAGTCCCTCGCCGCCGCGTACATCGCCCTGTTATCGTCCCACGCGGGGAGCTCCGCAAGGCCGTTCCTGTAATCTTCGTAAAGAGGCGTTCCTTCCTCGAGCTGCAGGCTGTAGAACGATACGTGCGCGGGGCCGAGCGAAACGGCCTCCGCGAGATCCCTCTCCCAGACTGAAAGCGTCTGGCGCGGCACGCCGAGCATCAGGTCGACGTTCACGTTCTCAAAGCCCGCCGCCCGCGCCGCGAGCACCGCGTCCCGCGCCTGCGCGGAAGTATGTATACGCCCAAGAGCGGAGAGAACCTCGTCCGAAAAGCTCTGGACGCCGAAGCTGATCCTGCCGAAGCCCGCACGGAAGAGCCTCGAAAGGTACGCGGCATCGACCGTTCCGGGATTCGCTTCCGTCGTTATCTCCGCGCCTTCGCGGACGCTGAACTCCTCGAGCACCGTGCCTATGAGCTCCTCGAGCGCGCCCGCGTCGAGCGCCGTCGGAGTGCCGCCGCCGACGAACACAGTGTCGGCCGCGCGTTCGCCCCGCAGAACGCCGGCGCATTCCCTTACCTCCGCCAGCAGCGCCCTGAAGTACCGCTTCCTGTCATCTCGGGACACGCCCGCGAACGACGGGAAATCGCAGTACCTGCACTTCCTTTCGCAGAACGGTATGTGGATGTATATTCCGATCTTTTCCATAGAAAACACGGGGCGCCTTCCGGCGCCCCTTAAGGCTACTTGTTGTCGTCGTATTTGAGGACCGCGGTGAACGCCTCCTGCGGCACCTCCACGGTGCCGAACTGGCGCATGCGCTTCTTTCCTTCCTTCTGCTTTTCGAGCAGCTTCTTCTTTCTTGAGATATCGCCGCCGTAGCACTTGGCCAGAACGTCCTTCCTGTACGCCTTTACAGTCTCGCGCGCGATCACCTTCTGCCCTATCGCGGCCTGTATGGGCACCTCGAACTGGTGCATCGGGATCACTTCCTTGAGCTTCTCGCACACGAACCTCGCCCGCTGGTACGCCTTCGACTCGTGGACTATCATCGAGAACGCGTCGACAATCTCTCTGTTGAGCAGTATATCGAGCTTTACGAGGCTCGACTTCTGATAGTGCGAGAACTCGTAGTCGAGCGAGCCGTAGCCGCGCGTCTTGGACTTGAGCGCGTCGAAGAAATCGTAGATCACCTCGTTGAGCGGAAGCTCGTAGTGGAGCGCCACGCGCTGCTCTGTTATGTATTCCATGTGCTCCATGATGCCGCGCCTGTCCTGGCACAACTCCATTATCGAGCCGACGTACTCCTTCGGCAGCATTATCGTCGCCTTGACCATGGGCTCTTCTATATGATCGTAGCAGGTCGGATCGGGCAGGTTCGAGGGATTCTCGAT
>JAEEVI010000196.1 GCA_016287035.1 Bacillota bacterium | reverse complement strand
GTTCTCTTTCGACCGGACACGCGAACTCTCCAGAGGGCATGATCGGAAGGCTCGTCACGATGCACATAGCTTCGTCGGGATTTCCTATCCAGGCCGTAAAGGCTCAGATCGCGGACGCTATTGAGATCATAGTTCATCTTTCGAGAATGGAAGACGGACACCGGCGCGTGACCGAGATATGCGAGGTCGCGGGGCTGTCGGGAGGCGAGATAGTTCTGAACAGCCTGTTTTCGTACGAACCCGGGGAAGGACTCAGGGCGACGGGAAACAGGCTCGAAAGGACGGGCAAGCTCCGTTTCGCCGGAAAGGAGGCGCTGTGACGGATTACAGGACGTACAAGCTGAACAGACCTGAAAGGCTGCGCTATTACTGCGTGTGCTGCGCTTGTCTTTTCTCCGCGGGGATGCTGTTCTACAGGAGCGCGATATGGGCTCTCCCGTTCACGGCTCTGAGCATACCCTTCGAAAGGATCTGGACGTCAGTTAAAGCATCTTCCAGAAGGCGCGAGCTTTCCGACAGCTTTAAGGACGCCCTGTACAGCATAGCGGGTTCCGTAGCGGCCGGGAGGCAGATGCCCAGAGCGCTGTCAGACGCCACGTCGCAGGCCGCGCTCTCAAGGGGTGCCGAAAGCGATATGGCGCGGGAACTCAGGAGGATAGTATCGGTCTACGAGAGCTTCAACGGAAGCGTATGCGATATGCTTTCCGATTTTGCGCAGCGCAGCGGCATAGAGGAGATAAGACATTTCGCGTCGTCATACGGAGTATGTCTCGCGAGCGGAGGCGATATAGAGAGCGTATGCCTTAAAAGCTCTGAGCTGCTCATAGCGCGTCTCGAGTACAGGCGAGAGATCGAGAGCCTCGCGGCGCAGAAAAAGCTGGATATAAGCGTCCTTACGGCGATGCCGCTCCTGCTTCTCGCGTTCATGAACGCGACTGCTTACAGCTATCTCTCGATCCTCTATACCACAGCGGCCGGAAGGATCATCATGACTTGCTGTCTCGCGCTGATAGCGGCGGCTCTGCTGTGGAGCCTGAGGATAATGGATCTGAAGCTATGAAGATACTGCGGGGAGCCGGAGCGCAGGAAAAGTCTCTGAGGGAGCTCGAATGGGTGCTTTTCAGCGGCGAGGATATAGAAACGCTCGTGTCTCAGGCGAAGGGGGAGGCGGTAAGATCCGCGGTGATATGCGCGGCGGCTGCGATCGCCGGTCTTATCGCGGACGCGGCGCTCGGGTTTTCACTTTGCGATCCGCTCGTTTTCCCGGTGATCGGGGCCCTTGCGGCAGCGTTCTTCTATTTTGCCGCCTGGGACAGGCGAAAGAAGCGGCTCAGGCGCCGCGCGGCGGATATCGAAGCGGAATTTCCGTCGATGTGCCTGCAGCTCATCCTCCTTCTTAACGCAGGTCTCGTGGTGAGCTCCGCGTTCGAGAGGCTGGCTGCCGGGAACTCGGGAATGCCGAGGGAACGCATGGAAAAGGAAGGAAAGAGCCTTTATGTCATCTTCGGGGATATCGCGCGCGAGAGCGCTTCCTCAAATATCTCTTTCGTCGAACAGATATATCTTTTTTCGAAGAAGTGCCGGAGCAGGACATTTATAAGGTTCGCGGTAATGGTCATGGACAACGCGCAGCACGGGAGCAGTCTTGCCGACAAGCTCGAAAGAGAGCGCGAGCAGCTTTGGTCTTCAAGGCTGTCGTCGGCGCGGGGACGCGCGAAGGAGGCTGAGACGAAGCTCTGTTTTCCGCTCATGCTCCTGCTCGTTTCCCTCGTATCGATATGCACGGCGCCGGCGCTTCTTCAGATGTAGAACAGGAGGCTGAGATCATGATAAAAAACGCGATAATGCTGATCGCAGGATACAGACCGAGCAGAAAGGGCATGGAGATGGTACAGGTCGCTATCCTCATCGCGATAGCCATAACCGTCGGTATAGTCTTTCGCAACCAGATAGGGACCTTCGTGAACAGGACGTTCAGGAGCCTGCTCGAAACGGATTTCTGATGAACGGCAAGTCCGGCAGCGCTATGGTCGAGGCTGCGCTCGTTTTCCCTCTGGTGATACTCATCACCGCAGGGTTTATACGTATAGCAGTCGGTATGCATGAGCACGTAGCTTCGGACAGCGCTTCGCACCGGAGCGCTGTCTGCGGCGAGATCGGAAAGGACAGGTTCGACGCAGTCGACACTCTTAGATTGAGATGGATATCATATCGTCAGGAAAGCGCGGTTTCACAGTAATTCACATAGTTATAATTATGTCATCTCTCGTATTTCTCCTTCTCGTTCTCCTCGAAGCTTCGGCCGCTTCCGCCGCCGGAAGCATCGCTGAAACGGTATGCGCCAGCGCGGGCCGGTCGGTGCTGACGGAGTTCGAGCCGGCGCTTTACGGGCGATACGGTATACTTGCGATGAGATCGAGCTCGCTGCGTTCTGAGCAGTTGGCGTCGTACTATCTGTCGTCGAGCCTTTCGGGTGATTCGACGGTCGTCAGGCTCGCGCCGTCGGCTGTCACGGCAGATCACGAAGAGTATCCGGCGCTCAGCACGGAACTGTTCGCCGTCCAGATCAGACAGCTGGGGCTTATCATCGCTGCGAAAGAGGCTCTGGACGAGACGAATATCTCATCGTTCATATCCCGCGCCGCCGCGGGCGCCTCGCGTGGAAGTTCCGTTTCGCTCTCGGGTATACGTGAACAGCTGGATTCGATGAAAGAAGAAAAGGAGGGCGGCGGAGGCGGAAGCCCGCGGAAGCGCGAGCAGGCCGCCAGGCTGTCCGATATCGTAAAGAGGGGCGAGGAGGATAAAAACGCGCGAACCTCTTTTTCCGGAAAGCTGACGCGGACGGCAGATCTTCCTTCGCGCCTGCTGGGATACGGGACGCGCAGCATCCTGCTTATTTCCGGCGGGATCGCGGATATGTCCTCCGACGCGCTCTTCGAGGACGAATACATGGTGAACGTCCTGTCGAACTGCGTTAACGGCTCGAACGATGGTGTCCTGAGGCTCGAATGCGAGTATCTGATGTATGGGAAAAGCTCTGACGCCGAAAACGAGAAGGCCGTCAGGAGATCTCTGTTCGCTCTGCGCATGACCGCGAATCTCGCGGGGATCCTCGCTGACGCTGAAAAATTCGAGCAGGTGACGGCTGCCGCCGAGACGATCTTCTTTCTGATACCGCTTCCGATCGCCGTCCTCGCTATAGCTTCCGCCTGGGCGGGCTTTGAAGCGAAGGAAGATATAAGGATCCTGTTTTCAGGCGGATGCGTACCGTTCGTCAAGTCGAGATCCGACTGGAATCTTAGCCTCGACGAGCTCTTTTCAAACAGGACCGCTGCGCAGAGACGTCCCGCCGCAGGCCGGAAAAGGCCTCTCAGCGGATGCTATGAGGACTATCTCAGGTTTCTTCTCGCGCTCGTCCCGAGATCGGAAAAGCTCGCGAGGCTCATGGACGTTATCGAATCGAACGTGCGGCTCGGAGGCAGTGAATTCAGGTTTACCGACTATTCCTACGGATTCTCGCTCCGGGTCGAATTCGAGCGCCGGAGCCTCGCGCCGCCGGCCTTTTCGCCGGGCATGCGGAAGACGGTCGTAGAACATGTACACGCTTATGTTATCGGGAAAACGGCATAAAAGAGGGTCTATTAT
>JAEEVI010000009.1 GCA_016287035.1 Bacillota bacterium | reverse complement strand
GTCGCCGGCGGTCTGGACGCGTCCGCAGAGCCTGCACATGCCCCACTCGAAGAATTCGCAGCACCCGGCACAGAACAGCGTCAGCGCGACGGCTCCGAAGCCGAACAGGTACGCGGACGCGGCGAGCGCGGGAAGCAGCGCGATCAGCACGTCGCGCATGATCACGGTCGTATCGGAGGGATCCGCTATGTGAGGCGCGGGGGAGACCATGAGGCCGTTATCTTTTCCGGTCACAGCTTCGCCTCCTCTCCGCGGTCTTTTGAATAAGCGCGTTCGAGCTCCGCCTTCGCCCTGATTATCGTGTCGGCCAGAGGCCTTCTCGCGGGGCAGGCGTAGCTGCACGCTCCGCACGCTATGCAGAAGCGCGCTCCGAGCTTTCGGGCTGCCTTAAGGTCGCCCTTTCTGCAGGCCTCGAGCAGCAGATGAGGCGAGAGCTGCGCGGAACAAGCCCTGACGCAGCGGCCGCAGTGTATGCACGCCGTCTCGCGGAGCTTTCCGGCGAAAAGCGGGCTGAACACGAGCACCGCCCTGTCCGTTTTTGAGACGCTCTCGTCGGCCGACGCGGCGCAGACGCCTGTCATAACGCCGCCGAGCAGTATCTTTCCGGCAGCCGAAGGATCGCCGCCGCAGAAATCTATGACGTCGCGGACGCGGGCACCTATCGGGACCTCCACGTTCCTCGGGCTGTCTATGAGATCGCCGTCGACCGTGATGCACCTCGATACTACGGGCATGCCCGTGCGCAGGTACTGGTTGAACTTCATTACGGTCGTGCAGTTGAGCATGAGCACGCCGTTCTCGAGGACCGGGATCCCGGGCACGGCCTCCCGTCCGAGCGCCTCGCCGACTATGACGTGCTCCGCGCCCTGCGGATACGAATCCCTGAGAAGAAATACCGAGATGTTCGGCTGCTGCGCCGTCATCTCCGAAAGCCTGGCGGCGGCGTCGCGCTTGTCGGCGCCCACCGCGATGATCGCGCGGTGTATATCCATCCACCGCATGATGCAGCGCATGCCGTCAAGTATGTCCGCGGTGCCGTCGAGCATCGCCATCTGGTCGCACGTAAGATACGGTTCGCTCTCGGCGCCGTTTATTATGAGGATATAGGGCTTTACCGGCGGAGTCAGCTTGCTGACGAGGGGTATGCCCGAGCCGCCCATTCCGGCGGCTCCCGAAGCCCTGGCCGCCGCTATGAAGCTCTCCACGTCGGAGATCTGCGGAGGGCAAAGGTCCGGGCAAGGCGTCTGCATCCCGTCGGGATCGATAACGATCTCCTCGAAGGTCCCGCCGGACGCTCCGGTCCTGCGGACTATCCCGGCGACCGCGCCGGACACGCTGCTGTGCACGGGCACGCAGAGGCGGTCTGAGGGATCGTCGCCGATGAGCTGGCCGACGTATACCCTGTCGCCCTTGCGGACGAGCGGACGGCACGACGCTCCGCCGTACTGGCGCAGCGATATGCCGACCTGTCCGGGGATCGACATCGGGACGGCGCCGCGGCCGGCGGCCGCCTTGCTAAGGTCGAGCTTTATTCCGTTTACGTGTTTTCGGAAGATCATAAATAAAAAATATCAGAAAAAGACATCAGCCGCAAGCTTGGCGAGCAGTATGAAGACGGCGACGCCCATCATGACGCGTATAAAGGGAGCTCCTTTTTTGATGGCCAGGCTCGAGCCGAGGTAGTGTCCGGCGATCGAAAAAGCCGCGGCGATCAGGGCGATCCTCCACACGGTTATGCCGGAAACGGCGAAGCTTATCGTAGAGCCGAAGTTTGTGGCCCAGTTGAGCATCTTGGCGCTGCCCGACGCCCTGCGCAGATCGAACCTGAGCACGGTGGCGAACGCCATTATAGCGAAGGTCCCGGCTCCGGGGCCGATGACCCCGTCGTAGAGGCCTATGCCCGCGCCGACGAGGACCGCGTAGAGCATCGCCCGCGCCGTACTTAGCGTCGAATGGCGGTCCTCCCCGCCGAAATCGCGCTTTATGAGCAGGAACACCGCGACGAACGGCAGCACGCAGATGAGCAGCTTCTGAAAGACGTCGGCAGGAAGCGCCAGAACTATGAACGACGCTCCCCACGCGGCAGCCATACCGCTGGCGGCGGCCGCCGCCGTGGTCTTTACGTCCACGGCGCCGTTCCTGAGATAGTTGAAGGCGGACATCGAAAGTCCGATGAACGACGACGTCTTGTTGCACGCGAACGCGGTCTGGGGCGGCAGCCCCGTCAGCAGATACGCGGGAAGCGAGATGCAGCCGCCCCCGCCCGCTATCGAATCTATGAAGCCGCCGAAGAACACCGCCGCGCACAGCATTATCATCCGGGGATATGTTATGAGACCTGCAAACATCCTGCGCCTTTCCTGTTGTTTTTAACTTCGGCGTTAAGTATACTCGCTTTGAAGGAGCTTTGTACATATATTATGGACAAAAAGACGGAAGCCCGCGAGGGCGGGCCGAAGGAAAACGGATACTGGGTCTATCTGCTGCGCTGCCGCGACGGGAGCCTGTACTGCGGGATAACGACGGATCCCGAAAGGCGGCTCGAAGAGCACAACAACGGGCGCGGGGCGAAGTACACGAGGAGCCGCGGGCCGTGCGAGCTCGCGTGGCTGGAGCCCGCGGATGACCGGCCGGCGGCTCTCCGCCGCGAAGCGGAGATAAAGGCCCTGCGCCGCGAAGAAAAGCTGAAGCTGATCGGAACGTCATAGATAACGGAGAAACGGACCGGGCGCGCTCTGCGAGCGCGCCCGGTCTCTTACTGAGTTCCTCAGCAGAAAGGAGAATAACTTAAAGCCGTTATCTTCCGCTTCGTTTCTACAGGATGCCCCAGAGTCCGAAGAATCCGATGAAGCCGAGGATGACCAGCAGGATCATGCTGACGACAGCCATGACTATCATGCCGGTGAAGATCTCGTTTCCTTCAGCGATGTCATCCGGGCAGCCGGAGAGCATCAGCGCGCCGCCGGTGGACAGCGGGCTCATAGCGGTCGTAGCGGAACCGATGAGTACGGCGGCCATAGCGGCGACCGGAGTTACGGAACCGTTGAGAGCGAGAGCGCCCGCGATCGGGAACAGCAGCGGGTATACGACGGACAGGGAGCTGGAGAAGAGGCTCAGGCCGCCGGCGAGCAGTACGAAGAACGGTACGATGGCGATCGTCGGGAGACTCGCGGCGATCTCGCCGAGGTAATCGTTGACGCCGAGCTTGGAGCCGAGGTTGAGCAGCATTCCCATGCCCATGAGGATGGAGATCGTGTTCCAGGGGATCCTCTTCTTGATGATCTCCTTCTGATCGGCGAGGTTGAGCAGTCCGTTGACGATGGAGCCGAGGATGAATACCGGCGCTACGCCCGCGAACTTGTTCCAGGTCTTGAATATGCCTCCGACAGACTTGCTGAGGATGGGCACGAATACGATGACGATGAACGCGATCAGGATGATGATGAGGCTCGTCTTCTGCTTCGCGGTCGCGGCTTCGGCCTTCTTGATATCTACCGCGTGGAGCTTATATCCCTTGAACGCGAAGTAGTATACGACGATGAGGATCAGGTATACGACGACGGCCGTGAACCACATGCCCCAGGAGATGCCTGTCATGGACTCGGCGAAGGCTCCGTCGAGCATGTCGACGATGATCGAGCTGGCGGTGGAGCCGTGCAGCGACCAGGGCAGATAGGAACCGGTCATCGCGCCGAGCATCAGCGTGCAGCCCGTGTAGTAGGGCTTCATTCCGGCGGCCTTGCCGAGGGGGAAGCAGATGGCGGCAGCGAATACTACCATGTCGCATCCGCCGATCGCGGCGAGGACCATCGGGAGGATGAAGAAGCCGAACGGTATGAACTTGGGGTTCCTGCAGAGGATGCCGGCGAGCTTGCTGGCCAGCCACTCAAGAGTACCGTTCTGAGCGTAAGTTCCGAAGAACAGCGCTACGGCGAAGATGCTTACGACTACGCCGGAGGGGAAGCTTGCCGTGATATCCTTCCACTTGAGTCCGGTGATACCGGCGAGCAGGATCGCGAAGCCGAGACCCATTACGCCCATGTTGATCTTTCTGAGCTGTGATAAGATGATGGAAAGCGCAAAGAACAGCGCCAATAATAACGTTATAGTCTGAACAGACATGATATACCTCTTTCCTTGTTACTTGATGAGCGGCGGAGCGGGAATGCCCCGCCGCGTTTCATTTTGCGGCCTTAAAGGCTACGGACGCTGGATGCCTCTCGGGGTCTTGGTGAGGTGCACCGCGCCGTCCTTCGTCATGAGGTAGTTGTCGGAGTAGAGCACGTATACGGATCCGTCGAGCGGTTCGAGCTGCGGATGGATGGAGAAGAACATGTTCTCCTCGAAGACCATCGTCTCCTCGAGCCTGAATACGGGGCGCTGGGTGAGGTCGAGACCCTGGCCGTGGCCCATGAATCTCGTCTCGGGCTTGTATCCGTTCTCCTTGTTGAATTCCTGGACCAGCTCCATGAGATGCCTGCAGGGAACGCCCGGCTTGGCCGCCGCCTGGAGGATATCCTGGATCTTCATGCAGTCTTCGCTGACCTTGTAGAACTCGTCCGTCGGTTCGGCGAGGGACCACATTCTGGACAGCTCGCCGTAGTACATTCCGGCGCTGCTGACTTCGACGAGGATGTCGAGGTTGTCTCCGGGCATGATCTCCTTGGTCTGGAACTGATAGTGCTTATGATGCGCGTACGGATTGCCCGTGCCGATCATGATGTTCGTCTCTTCGCAGTCCATCTTGAAGCAGATGTCGCGGATCTCGTTGGCGAGGTCCTTCTCTCTCTTGCCCGGGCGGACGAGAGCCTTGAGGCAGGCGTAGATGTTGTCGTGCATCTCGACGCCCGACTTGAGGATGGCGATCTCCTCGGGGCTCTTGATGGCCATTACGTGGTCGATGGCGTCGTCGCAGTCGACGAGCTCGACGCCGGGCAGGTTCTCAAGCACTGCGGCGACGAAAGCGTAGGGGATGAGAGCCTTTCTGTAAAGGCCTACCCTGCGGAATTTCTTTCTCTTTACGTAGTTGATGACGCCTTCCATTAAGAACGGGATCGTGACGTTCATAACTACCGCGTACGGATAGCCGAAGTTCTCTTCCAGCTTGTATGCCAGCTCCGGACCGACGCAGCCCTTGCCCTGATTGCCGTGGCCGAAGATCGCGAAGTCGCCCTCTGCCGGCAGGATGCCGAATACGGGGTTCGTGAGTCCGGACGGATAATCGATGAAGTAGCGCAGGCCTGCCGACTGGCGGGCAATGCTGGAGTAGACCATCACGCAGTCCACATCCATCTTTTTGAGCTCGGCCTGAACGGCTGCGCGCCGCCTGTCGAACTCGGCATGCGATGTGGGTGATACCATGGGTGCATGGCGATCAAACAGCATCAT
>JAEEVI010000195.1 GCA_016287035.1 Bacillota bacterium | reverse complement strand
TGTCAGGCTTGTCGGACTTGTTCTGTACGACGACCTGCCGTTTCTCCATGTTACAGCCTCTCTTTTATATATCCGAGGAGCTTTTCGTACGCTGCTTTGTCTATGCCTGCCCCGGTGACGGTGAACCACTCCGCGAAGGGATAGCTGCGCAGCCACGTAAGCTGGCGCTTCGCGTAGTGACGCGTGTTCAGCTTTATGACTTCCGCGGCGTCGCTCAGGCTCGTCCCGGCATTGAAAGCGTCTATGAGCTCCTTGTAACCGATGCCCTTCATCGCGATGTCGTCCGAAGTGAAGCCCATGGCCATGAGCGACCTCACCTCGTCCGCGAGTCCTGCCTCCATGAGCCTGTCGACCCTCCTGTCTATCCTTTCGTAGAGCTCCTCGCGGCTGCGCGAAAGGACGGCGAGCACGGGATCGTATCCCGGATAAAGGGCCGTCACGCCGGAAAAGCGCGATATGCGCTCCTCGCCGCCTTCGAGGCGCTCCAGAGCCCTTACGACACGCTTTACGTTGTTCGGATGTATCTGAGCCGCGGCTTCGGGGTCGAGCCTCGCGAGCCTTTCGTGGAGCTCCCGCGCGGAGCCGTTGTCCCTGTTCATTATAGCTTCCCTGCGCCCCGCGCTGCCGCCGGGAGCGGAAAAATCCATGTCGTATATAAGACTGCTCAGATACAGCCCGGTGCCGCCGCAGACTATCGGGAGCAGGCCCCTCGAAGCGATCTCCTGTATGCATTCGCGCGCGCGCTGCTGATACATATAGACGCTGAAGGGACTGCGCGGATCGACCTCGTCGACGAGCCAGTGCCTGGCCGCGGCGCGTTCTTCGGGCGTCGGCTTCGCGCTGCCGATGTCCATGTATTTATAGATCTGCATGGAGTCGGCGGAGACTATCTCGCCTCCGAGGTCGCGCGCGAGCTTTACCGCGTATTCTGTTTTTCCGCTGGCCGTCGGACCGGCCAGAAAAACGACCTTTATCATGTTCAGCGTTTGAAATATCTCGCTATCTCGCTCTCGGAAAAGCGAAGGAACGTAGGCCTTCCGTGCGGACAGGAGAACGGATTCGCGCACCCGTCGAGGCGAGAGAAAAGAGCCTTCATCTCCTCGGGCGAGAGCCTGTCGCCGCCCTTGACGGCCGCCTTGCAGGCCGCCGAGATGATCTGATCGAGCTTCGCCGTGTAACCGCGCGGGTCGCGGACGTCCTCTTCCAGGATGCTCGAGGCGAAGTCCTCGGCTTCGGAAAGCGAAAGACCGGACGGTATCTCGCGCAGAGATATATCGGACGGCCCGAAATCCTCGACGCGGTATCCGAGACGCGTAAGCACGGGCTCCCAGCCGGGCCTTGAAGCCTGCTGGCGCGGGTCGAGATGGAGCACTATCGGCACCATGAGCGTCTGCGACGAGACTTCGCTGCGCTCGTACCTCGAGAGAAGATCCTCGAACATTATGCGCTCGTGCGCGGCGTGCTGATCGACTATGTAGAGCCTTTCCCCGTCCTTCGCGATTATATACGTCGAAAAGATCTGGCAGAGCGGCTCGAGAGACGCGAAGGAAAACGGTCTTTCGGTCTCCCTGCGTCCGTATCCTGAGCCGTCCTCGGATACCTCCCGGCGGGGAGCGCTTTCCGCCTCACTCTGCTTTTCGCGCAGCCCTGAGAAGAAAGTCTCCTGCTCGGCGAAGTCCTTCGCGGCGTTATTTAACGATAAAGTATTTATGTTAACCTGTTCGCTTTCTATTGTTTCTTCCGGCTCCGTTTCGTCGGCTTTGAGCTTGTCCTCTGCCAGCACGGCGATATCAGGAGCCGCTTCCGGAACGAGCAGCGCCATTCTTATAGCCTTCACGCAGAAGTCCCTTACGGCGTCGTCGCTGTCGAACTTGACCTCCGTCTTCTGCGGATGCACGTTTACGTCGACGCTTTCGGGCGGGACCTCGAGAAACAGATACGCGACGGGATATCTTCCGCTGAACAGCTTGTCGGAATACGCCGCGGCCACGGCCTGGTCGATGACGGAGCTCTTTACCCACCGCCCGTTCACGAAGAACGCCTGCCTGCGCTTGTTAGGACGGCTCGCGTCGGGCGCGGATACGCATCCCCACAGCCTCATTCCGTCCCGCGAATGGTCCACGTCTATGAGGCCCTTCGCTATGACGGGGCTGTAGACGGTCATTATCGCGTCCCTGAGGCTGCCTTTTCCGGGAGTCGAGAACATTATCGAGCCGTTGCTGATGAACCTGAACCTTACGCCCGGATACGCGAGCGCCATCTTGGAAACGTAGTCCGCGACGAGCGAGCTCTCGGTGTTCTCCGCCTTCAGGAACTTCCTGCGAGCGGGAACGTTGAAGAACATGTCCCTCACGACTATCGTCGTGCCCTCTTCGCAGGCCGCGTCTGAAAGCCCGGTGCGGACGCCGCCCTCGAACTCTATCTTCGCGCCCTTTTCGGCGCCGCGCGTGCGGCTCAGGAGATCCGTCCTCGTGACGGCCGCGATGCTCGCGAGCGCTTCGCCTCTGAACCCGAGCGTGCCGATCGCGAACAGATCGTCCTTCGTCTCTATCTTGCTCGTCGCGTAGCGCCGGAACGCCAGCTCCATCTGATCCCTGGGGATCCCCGAGCCGTCGTCCGTCACGCGTATGTAGTCCCTGCCTCCGGCGCGTATCTCAACGGTCACGGCGGAAGCGCCGGCGTCGAGTGAGTTCTCGACGAGTTCCTTTACGACAGAAAGAGGCCTTTCGACGACCTCTCCGGCGGCTATCTTGTCCGCGACGTCCTTCGGCAGAGCCTTTATAACAGCGTCAGTCCGCATCGTCTTCACCCTTCGCGTATGCCTGAAGCTCTTCGAGGATCCTTATCGCCCCCGAAGGCGTGATGTTCATGAGATCGAGATCCCGCACCTTCGCGGCCAGAACGCTGTCCTTTGGCGAGAACATCGAGATCTGCTCCTCCGCGCGGTCCGGCTGTCCCGCGCCCGCGCGCAAAGACACCGAAGCGTCTTCGTCCGCGAGCTCCGCGAGCTTGTCTTCGGCGCGCGCAAGGACGTTCTTCGGAACGCCCGCGAGCTTCGCGACGTGGATGCCGTAGCTCCTGCTGGCGCTGCCCGGAACGATCCTGTGAAGGAAAAGTATAGACCCGTTCTCCTCCGTCACGTCCACGTTGAGGTTCCTGACGCCCGGGATGCTGCCCTCCAGAGCGGTCAGCTCGTGATAATGCGTGGCGAACAGCGTGCGCACCCTGCGCTTCTGCCCGGTGAGCTCCTCGACTACGGCCCACGCGATCGAAAGACCGTCGTAGGTGCTCGTGCCGCGTCCGATCTCGTCGAGTATCACGAGGCTTTTTTCCGTCGCCGTGTTGAGTATGTACGCGAGCTCCGACATCTCGACGTAGAACGTCGACTGGCCCATAGCCAGATTGTCCGAAGCTCCGATCCTCGTATAGATCCTGTCGCAGATGCCTATCTCGGCCTCCTGTGCCGGCACGAAGCAGCCGGCCTGAGCCATCAGCACGATGAGGGCGAGCTGGCGCATATACGTGGATTTTCCGGACATATTTGGGCCCGTGATCAGCAGCATGCTGTCGTTCTTCCTGTCGAGATACAGGTCGTTCGATACGAACAGGCCGTCCTCGATGGTCGTCTCGATCACGGGATGACGCCCCTTCTTTATGCTTATGACGTCGCCGTCGTTCACGACCGGCTTGACGTAGCCGAGCTTTTCGGAACTCTCCGCGAAGCTGGCGAGGACGTCGGCGCACGCGATCGCCGCGGAGGTCTGCTGGAGCGCCTGCGTCTTCGCCTCGACCTCGGCGCGCAGCTCCGAAAAGAGCCTGTACTGGATGTCGTTTATCCTCGCCTGGGCGTTCAGCACGATGCCCTCGGCCTCCTTGAGCTCGGGCGTTATATATCTCTCTCCGTTGACGAGAGTCTGTTTGCGTATGTAATTTTCGGGCACGCTGCCGGTGAAGGACTTGCTGACCTCGATATAGTATCCGAAGACCTTGTTGAAGCCGACCTTAAGCGTGCGGATGCCGGTGCGCTCCTTTTCGGCCGCTTCGAGAGAAGCTATCCACTCCGTGCTTCCCGCGACGGAAGCGACGAGATCGTCGAGCTCCGCGCTGTAGCCGGGGCGTATCATGCCGCCCTCGCGCACGGTGAACGGAGGATCGTCGACGATGGCGCTCTCCAGCTTAGCCCGCAGATCCGCGAACTCGTCTATCTGCCGGTCGAGCCGTCCGAGGAGCGCGTCGCCGCAGGAGCCGAGGGCCGCCTTGATATCCGGGATGCACGCCAGGCTGCTCCTGAGCGCGGAAAGATCCCTCGCGTTCGCCGTCCTGCACGACACCCTCGCGCAGAGGCGCTCGAGGTCGTAGACGGAGCGCAGCGCTTCGCGCAGATCGTTCCTGAGCATCACGTCGCCCGCGAGCGTCTCGACCGCATCGAGCCTCAGCTTTATCTCCTTCGTCCTGTTGAGAGGAGCGCGCAGCCAGGCCTTCATCTTTCTTGAGCCCATGGCCGTCCGCGTCCTGTCGAGCACGCCGAGCAGCGAGCCCTTTATCTTTCTGTCGAACAGCGTTTCCGTTATCTCGAGGTTGCGCACGGTCGCCCTGTCGAGGTCCATGGAATCTCCGACGGAGCATATCGTGAGCTTCGAGAGATGCTTCAGCTGCTGCTTCTGCGTCTCGAGGAGATATCCGAGGACAGCGCCCGCGCTGAAGAACAGGAGCGGAGCGTCATCCCTTCCGAGACCGACGGACTGCTCCGACGCGCCGCCGAAGTGCTCCCGTATGCGCTTTCCGCAAGAGCTCTCCGAAAACAGGTCCGCCGGACAGTCGCTAACGAGGCATCTGTCGAGAAGGTCGGCAGCGGAATACAGCTCCGGATCCTCTTCGCGCGAAACGTTGGTTATCAGCTCTCTGGGCTGTATCTTCATGAGCTGCGCGGAGAGCTCCTGTCTGGCGCCGCTCCCGGTCAGTCTGGCCGCGAAGAACTCACCCGTGGAGATGTCGCACCAGCACAGCCCGAAGCCGCCGGCGTCCTCGTAGACGCACGCAAGGAAGTTGTTGTCGCCGTCGCTGAGCATGTTCTGGCTGATGACGGTGCCGGGGGTTATCACGCGTATGACCTCGCGCTCGACGATGCCCTTAGACAGCGCCGGATCCGTCATCTGCTCGCAGATCGCGACCTTGTGTCCCTTTTCGATGAGCCTGGCGACGTACGTGTCGACGGCATGATAAGGAACGCCGCACATGGGAGCCTTTTCCTTCTCTCCGCACGCGCGGCCGGTGAGCGCGACGTCCATGTCCTTCGAAGCGACGATCGCGTCGTCGAAGAACATCTCGTAGAAGTCGCCGAGGCGGTAGAACAGGATGCAGTCCTTATACTGCTCCTTTACCGCCATATATTGCTGCATCATCGGTGTGAGCGCCATCAGTCCGCCTCTATCCCAGCTCCGCGTGCGCGGCCTCTACCACGGCCGCGAGCTCCTCCTGACGCGGCATCGCGCATCCGGTCCCGCAAAGCTCGAGCTCCATAAGAAATTCTATGTTCCCCTTAGCGCCCGTCACGGGCGAAAAGTCCGCGCCGAGAACGGAGAATCCGCTCGCGTTCGCGTAGCCGCAGACGGACTGCAGCACCTGCAGATGGACGGCCGGATCGCGGACTATGCCGTTCTTTCCGACGCTTTCCCTGCCCGCCTCGAACTGAGGCTTTACGAGGCACACCAGGAGTCCGCCGCAGTGCAGCAGCGCCGAAGCTACGGGGAACATGTGCTTCAGCGATATGAAAGATACGTCCGCGCAGGCGAAGTCGACCTTTTCGCCGACGACCGCCGGATCCATGTATCTGAAATTCGTCTTTTCCACGCACACCACGCGCGGGTCGGTCCTCAGCTTCCAGTCGAGCTGTCCGTAGCCTACGTCCACGGCCCAGACCTTTTCCGCGCCGCGCTGGAGGAGGCAGTCCGTGAAGCCGCCCGTGGAAGCGCCTATATCTACGCATTTGAAGCCGGAAACGTCTATCCCGAACGCGTCCAGAGCCTTCTCGAGCTTGAGCCCTCCGCGGCTGACGTACGGGCAGTCGTTCCCCTTTACGGCGATCTCAGCGTCTTCCGCGACCTGAGTTCCCGCCTTGTCGCACTTTATTCCGCCGACGAAGACCGTTCCGGCCATCACCGCGGCCTTTGCCTTTTCCCTCGACGAAAAGATGCCTCTCTCAGTAAGGATTATATCGAGCCTTTTCTTCAAAGAACGCCTCCGCCTGGGCCGCGATACCCTCGCCGTCGAGCGAATACCGCTTTCTCAGTTCATCCACGCCGCCGTGTTCTATAAATCTGTCGGGCCAGCCGAGGCACAGGACCGGAAGTCCTCCGTCTTCGGCCAGATAAGCGGCTATCGCCTGTCCCGCTCCGCCCGCTATCGAGCCGTCCTCGCATACGACCGCGGCCTTGTATCTGCCGCGGAGCCCGTCGAGAAAATGCCGCTGCAGCGGCTTGAGCGTGCGAAGGTCGTAAACGGCGCAGCTGACGCCGCGCGCGCGAAGGAGTCCCGCGGCTTCGGCGCAGACGGCCGTCATGCTTCCGGCCGACAGTATCGCGAATTCCCCGTCAGGTCCGATGAGCTCGGCAGCGGTCCCGGCGGTTATCACGTCGTCCTCCTCTGCAGGAGCGTTTCCCCTCGGATACCTTATCGCGCAGGGCCCGTCGATCCTGAGCGCCTGCTCGAGCATGCCGCACAGCTCCTTTCCGTCCCTCGGGGCGAAGATCGTCATGTTCGGCAGCGCGGAGAGTATGGCGATATCGAACACGCCCTGATGCGTCTCGCCGTCGCGGCCGGTGACTCCGGCCCTGTCTATCGCGAAGATGACGGGCAGCTTCTGCAGGCAGACGTCGACGATCTGATCGTAGGCGCGCTGTATGAACGTCGAGTACATCGCAACGACGGGCCTCTGTCCTCCAAGGGCGAGCCCCGCGGCGAAGCTGACGGCGTGCTGCTCGGCTATGCCGACGTCGAAGACCCTCGACGGGAACTTCTCCTGCATGAGCCCGAGCCCTGTCGAATCCGTCATTGCGGCGCTGACCGCGCAGATGCGCGGATCGATCTCCGCGAGCTCCGCGAGCCGGCGTCCGAATATGTTCGAATAAGTGTTGCCGCCGGACGCGGCGCGGCCCGTCTCGGATGACGGATCGAACGGTCCGATGCCGTGGAACCTCTCGGGGTCCTTTTCGGCGCTCAGGTAGCCCTTGCCCTTCTTCGTGATAACGTGGAGCAGCACAGGCCTGTTCATCTGCCTTGCGGCTTCGAGAGCCGGTATGAGCTCCGACAGATCGTGCCCGTCGATCGGGCCGAAATACTTGAGCCCGAACTCCTCGAATATCCCCGTGGGGACGATCAGGTGCTTGAGCGTGTCCCTCGCGGACTGGAGCGCCCTGTATACCGAAGAGCCCGAGTCGAGCTTCTTCTTTACGCTCTCCTTGAACTTGAGATATCTGCTGGATATGCGCAGCTCGTGCAGGTGCCTTGCCATCCCGCCGACGCTCTTTGAGATCGCCATCTGATTGTCGTTCAGTATGACGATCAGCGGGGTGCCTTCCTGCCCGGCCGCGTTGAGAGCCTCGAACGCGACGCCTCCGGTGAGGGATCCGTCGCCGATGACGGCTATGCAGCTGCCGGTGCCGCCCTGAAGATCTCTGGCGCGCGCGTAGCCGAGCGCGACCGAGATCGACGTGCTGCTGTGGCCGGAGTCGAAGCAGTCGTGCTCGCTCTCGGTTATCTTCGGAAAGCCTGATATGCCGTCGAGCTGCCTGAGCGTATCCATCCTGCCGAGGCGTCCGGTGAGCATCTTGTGCACGTAGCTCTGATGGCCGACATCCCAGACGATCTTGTCGCGCGGCGTGTCGAACACCCTGTGGAGGGCGAGCGTGAGCTCCACGACGCCGAGGTTGGAGGCGAGATGGCCGCCGGTCTTTGATACCGTATCTATAAGCTTTTCGCGGATCTCGACGGCGAAAAGGTCCAGTTCGCGCAGCGACATGGACTTTATGAGCTGTATGAGATCCTCGTCTTCTCTGTCTATAAACATGTTCCGTCAATCATCCCTGCGGATGGATCCCTGTACGTACGAGAGGATGTCGTTGAGCACGACGGCGTCCTCGCCGTAGATTATCATCGATTCGCGCGCCTTGGAAAGCAGCTCGCCGGCCTGCCTGTAGGACTCGTCGAGCCCGTACACGGCCGGATAAGTCGACTTTCCGAGCTCCGCGTCGCCGCCGGTCTTCTTGCCCCTCTGCTTCGGGTCGCCGACGACGTCCAGTATATCGTCGCAGATCTGGAAGGCGACGCCGAGGCATTCCCCGAACGTCCTTCCGTTCTCCTTCATTATCTTGTCCGCGCCGCCGAGATAAAAGCCGCACATGACCGACGACTTTATGAACGCTGCAGTCTTGTTGTCGTCTATGAAGTGCAGCATGTCGGCGGAGCAGTTCTTTCCCTCGTTCTCGACGTCCGCGACCTGGCCGGCGACCATCCCGCGGCAGCCGGTGCCCTTCGCGATCTCGAAGCACGCCTTTACCTTGCGCTTGAGCATGTCCTGCTCGTCGAGGTACAGAAGCATGTCCTTGGCCATCACCTCGTAAGCGGCGGAAAGGAGCCCGTCGCCGGCGAGTATCGCTATATCCTCGCCGAAGACCTTGTGGTTCGTGAGCTTGCCGCGCCTGTAGTCGTCGTTGTCCATGGCGGGCAGATCGTCGTGTATAAGAGAATACGTCTGGATATACTCGATAGCGCACGCGTACGGCAGAGCGAACACCAGATCGCCCTTGCCGGCCGTGGCCATCTCGTAGGCCGCCAGGCACAGCACCGGACGGAACCTCTTGCCGCCCGCGAGCAGGCTGTACTTCATCGCCTCGTACAGCGTTCCGCTCTTTGGATCGATCTCGGGGAGATAATCGAGTATGTGGTCGTCTACCAGCTTCTTGAGCCTGTTGAAATCATTTCCCAGCGTCATACTTCAAGATCCTCCGTTCGCTCAGTCTCAGGTCTGTATATCTCTATCTTCTGACGCGCCGCGTCGAGCATCTTGCGGCACGCGTCGTATAACATAACACATTTATCGTAAACCAAAGTGCTCTCCTCAAGAGAGAGCTCTCCGCTCCTGAGCTTTCCGCTCAGCTCTTCGAGCTGCGCGACTGCCTCCTCGAACGATAATTCCTTCTTTTTCATATCTGTGCCTCGACCTCTTCCACAAGACAGCGGACGCTTCCGTCCGCGAGGATCACGGTTATAGCGTCGCCGCGCGAAAGGACTTTTGCCGAACTTATCCTTCCGCCCGCGCCGTCCTTCACTATAGCGTAGCCGCGCTTCAGCTGGTTCGCGGGATCCGCCGCCTCTATATCGAGCCTGAGCATCTCGAGTCTGTGAGACGCGTCGCGCAGCTTCGCCGCTATCGCCATATCGCACATTCCGCGCAGCCTATGGAGCTTTTCCTCGCCCTGCGCGATCCTGTCCTGAAGTATCCCGAAGAGCGCGGCCGGCGAATTCCGCTCGACCGACTCTATGTACGGACCGATGTGCGGGACCGCGAGCTCAGCGGCGGCGGTGGGCGTAGCAGCCCTGACGTCCGCGGCCATATCGCTTATGACGGTGTCGACCTCGTGGCCGACCGCCGATATGACCGGTATCGCTGACGACGCGACCGCCCGCGCGACCTTTTCCTCGTTGAAGGCCCACAGATCCTCCGCGGAGCCTCCTCCGCGTCCGACTATGAGCACGTCCAGCTCCGGGAACCGGGCGTTCAGCGCCGCTATACCTTCGCATATGCTGTCGGCGGCGCCGTCGCCCTGCACGAGACAGGGGTAAAGCAGCACGTCGACGAACGGGTTCCTGCGCTTTATCGTCGTTATTATATCCCTTATGGCGGCTCCCGTAGGCGAAGTCACGACTCCGACTGTCTTCGGGAACGCCGGCAGATGCCGTTTCCTCTCCGGATCGAAGAGCCCCTCGGCTTCGAGCTTTTTCCTCAGATTCTCGAGAGCCTTCGCGAGCTCGCCCTCGCCGAGCGGTTCGAGCTGGCGCACCGTGAGCGAATAGTAGCCGCCTTTCTCGTAAACGCTGACTCCTCCGGCGGCGACGACCTTCATCCCCTCGCCGATCTCGTACCGCAGTCCGGCGGCGCGGTCCGCGGGGAAGAAGCAGCGTATCCTGCTGGTCTCGTCCTTGAGGTCGAAGTACCAGTGACCGCTCGAATGCTTCGTGAGCTTCGATATCTCGCCGCATACGGGAACGTTCATGAGGATCGGGTCGGCGCCCATCATCCTCTTGATATATCCGTTGAGCTGTGTTACAGAAACAGGTCTCAGAGCCATCGTTCATCACAGAGCGCGAGGCCGCAGGCGTTGTCGGCGCACAGCGCCGGATCGCCGAACG
>JAEEVI010000194.1 GCA_016287035.1 Bacillota bacterium | reverse complement strand
CGTCGGAGCAGCCGGGCGCGCTGCGCCCGGACTGCGGAGTCTCGAGCACGGCGAAGCGCCCAAAGCGCCCCGCGCTTTGAGGCGGTGCGCCGAGCGCAGAGTATCTCGTCTTCCGCTCCAAATAAAAAACCGAGGGTTGCTGCCCTCTGTTTTTTATTGCGTATGAAAGATGACGAGATGAGAACCCGCTTAAACCGGGGACGGCATCAGTCCTTGCCGTCGCCCTTCATCCTGTTCTCCCTCAGCAGGCGCAGAGCGACCTCTGCGACCCTGGGATCGAACTGGAGACCCTTGTTCGTCTCGATCTCGCTTACGATCTTTTCCATCGGCAGCTTCTTCCTGTAGACGCGGTCGGTGTTCATGGCGTCGTAGGAATCCGCGACGCAGATCATCCTCGCGATGAAGGGTATGTCCTCTCCGGCCCTGCCCTCGGGATAGCCATTTCCGTCGTACCTCTCGTGGTGGTAGAGGGCTCCCTCGTTCGCGTCCTCGAGGCTGGTGAACCTGCTCAGTATCTCTCCTCCGCGCACGGTGTGAGACTTTATGACCTCGAACTCCTCCGGAGTCAGCCTGCCGGGCTTGCCGAGAATGTTGTCGGGCACGCCTATCTTTCCGCAGTCGTGGAGCAGCGCGACGTAATAGATGTGGTCGAGATCCTCGCCTGTGTAGCCAAATTCCTTTGCTATCTGCCTCGTGTATATGGCGACGCGCTTTGAATGTCCGTTGGTGTACGGATCCTTGGCGTCTATGAAGCCGGTAAAGGTCTCTATCGACTCGTTGATTATCTCGTTGTCGCGCTCGTGCCTCTTCTGATAGCGGCGGATCTGCACCGACGTTATGGCGAATATTATGAGGCCCACGAGCCAGAAGGCGAGCGCGGCCATGGCCACCCAGAACAGCGGCTCGCTGGTGAGCACCCTGTGGAACCTGTAGTCGAGCTCTATCTCGGAGCCCTCGATGTCGTCGCCTATGGCTACGTAGAGGATTATGCCGGGCGTAGTGCCTCCGAGGGGCTCTATGGGCATCTCCTGAGCGTTCATCGCAGAGCTCGGGAAATATCTCAGATAGTCGCCGGGCCTCATGACGATGAAGTACTCGCCTCCGACGTTCACGGTCTCGAGAGAATAATTCTCATGCTCGAAGACCCTCATGTCGGGCACGGTCGCAACGAGCTCGCCGCCCTTTACGTTCTGATGTATCTCGAGAGCTCCGTTCCAGGCGGACGCGATGTATACGGTCTCGTCAAAGGTGAGCTTGAAGGAGAACTCGGCGACCTGGTCCCTGGTGTTGTTGGTCACCGTGAAGTCGTAGGTGTAGGCCTGATGGTCCGGCTCGTCGGTCCCCTCTCCGTTAAGATCGAACACCTTGGTCCAGGTGCTGCTCCTCGGGACGGCCTCTACGGAGACCTCCATGGGCTCCGCCTCTTCGGGATGGAAAAGGCCCGGCCCGGAAAACAGTTCGACGTGCTCCCTGCTGTTGTAAACGTTCGTCCTGACCACTCCCGCCAGGAGGACCGCTACCGCGGCCAGAAGTGTCAGGACTATTATAAGTGCTGATTTTCTGCTTTTCATATTCTCCCGCCGCTACATCTTCTCAAAGCGTTCGACCGGCTGAACGAATACTATCGCGCCTCCGACCTGCACCTCGAGCGGCGGAGTTATCGTCATCATGCCGTGCTCCGCGAATACGGGGCTCGGAGCGTACTCCTTTCTGGAGGCGCTGTTGTTCTTGATGACGTCGAGAACGTCGTCGACCTTCCCGTCATCCACGCCGATGAGAAACGTAGTGTTTCCGGCGGTAAGGAAACCGCCTACCGACGCCATCTTGGTATAGGCGAAGCCGGCCTTGGTGAGGGCCTTTCCGACCTGTCCCGCGTCGTTCTTGTTGATTATCGCTGTAAGTAATTTCATAGCTTATCCCCCTGCGCCGGCGTACCTTCCGCGGCGCTATTCAGTCACGCATATATTACCACAGTTCGCGGTTTTTTTATATGTGCTTGTCGAGCCAGAGAACGGTGTCGGCAAGGACCTTGTCCCTTCTGTCTCCGCCGTAGATCTCGTGGGTCGCTCCGCCGTAGACGCTGTACTGCCTGTCGGCCTGCTTCATGCTCGCGAAGGCCTCGAGGCCGACGCGCCAGTTGACGAGATTGTCGTCGACGGAATTGATGAAGAGCACGGGGGACTGCATCTCCTTCGCGCGCTCCTTGAGAACGGCGCCGCCTCCGTTTATGGCGTAGGCAAGGCCGTAGGACATGGTGGGTATGTCGTTCTTCACGAGACCCGCCGCGATCTGAGCCTGCATCTCGGGGCCTCCGACCGTGAATCTCTCGTGTATGCCGTGGCCGTTGACCTCCTCGCTGACGAGCTCGGGATCGTCCTTGAGCTCAAGCCCGGTGACGGAAAGGATGAAGCCGTCCGCTTCGCCGGGGAACCATATCGCGTAGCCGAGAGCCGAGAAAGCGCCCATGCTGTTTCCGAATACGAAGACCTTCTTGCCGGGGTTTTCCTTCCTCGCGAGATCGACCATGGTCTTGACGTCCTTGAAGAGGTCGGTATAGTGCTCGACGAACTGGCGCTCGCCCTCGGACTCGCCGTGGCCGCGCTGGTCGTAGCGGTAAACCAGATATCCCGCGCCGCATACGGTCTCCGCGAGATTCTGATACTGGAACTTGTCGAGCATGGCTCCCACGCCGTGGGATACCACGAATACCGCCTTGGGATCGCGCGCCGGAGCGTCGACAACGACCCTGAGCCTGAGCCCGTCAAAGGTCTCGATAAAACGCGTTGTACTCATTTCAAACCTCCTGAAATATGCCCGCGCCGCGGCGCGGAATGAAAAGTCTCCCGGCGGCGGTCTACTTTATGACTCCGCCGGCCTTGAGTTCCTCTATCTCCTCCGCGGAATAGCCCATCTCCGCGAAGATCTCGTCGGTGTCCTCTCCGAGCTTCTTGTTCGGACCCGCCGGAAGTATGCTGTACTCGGAGAACTTCATCGGTATGTTCACGAGCTTGCTGACGTTGCCGTTCGGATAGGTGACGTCGTCGAAGAATTCGTTGGCGAGCGCGTTCTCGTCGCGCTGAAGCTCAGTCGAGTGCAGTATCGGGCTCGCCGGAATGCTCGCGTCGTCGCAGCGCTTCTTTATCTCGTCGTAGTCGAACTTCGCGATGGCCTTGACCATTATCTCGTAAAGGTCCCTCATGTAGCCGTGCTCGCGCGCGTAGATCTTGCTCTGAAAGCGCGGATCGTCAATGTATTCCTCTATGCCGAAGGCCTCACAGGCGGTCTTCCACATGCGGTCGAAGCCGTTCACGCAGATGAATATGTACTTTCCGTCCCTGCACAGATAAGGCGCGCCGAAGGCGTCGTATTCCTCGCGGCGCCTGGGAACGACGTAATCATAGGCGTCCTGGGTGAATTCGATGAGACCGCTGTTGAACCACATGCCGTTGTGCATGAGCGAGGACGATACCATCGTGCCCTTCCCTGTCTTCTCTCTGGCGTAGAGGGCGACCATTATCGCGGCGAAGAGGCCCACGGAGGAACCTATGTCTCCGACCGCGTAGCCCGGATCCATGAGCTCGG
>JAEEVI010000193.1 GCA_016287035.1 Bacillota bacterium | reverse complement strand
GTTCGCCTCGTTCGGCTGTCCGCAGGTCGGGCAGACGTCGAGATATTTCGGCTCGCTGAACAGCTCGTCGACGGGAGCGGCCTGTACGGGTTCCGGCGCGGTGGCGAGGATCTCGGGTATCTCGGTCTCGGTGTCCAGGACTCCTTCCGCCTCGTCCGCGGGGGCCTCTTCGGACGCTTCCGCAGGCGCTTCTGACAGTTCTTCGGCGGCATCTTCCTTCGGGGCTTCCTGCGCCGGCGTTTCCTCTGCCTCAGGTCCGGCTTCGGCGGTAGGCTGCGCGTCTTCCGCGGGCTCAGCCGGCGCCGGAGCTTCTTCCGCGGCGGGCTGTTCCTGAGCGGGAGTTTCCTCCGCAAGGCTCACGGCCGCGGCTTCGATCTCCTCGGGCTTTATCGGCTCTTCGGGCTCGGCGGGCGCCGGCGCCTTCTTCTTCCTGTTGGTCAGGAACTGGAATACGCAGCCGACGATGAATATGCCGAGAACGATCAGCAGCAGCTTCTGGGGAGTTTCAGCGTTTATGATCCCCGCTACGGCGGATCCCGCGAGGGCGGATCCGAGCAGCGAGCTGATGATTATAACTATGGGCTTGATCAGAAGGACGGAGATGACGCCGGCCGCGATGCCCGCGGCAGCGCAGATGCAGAGCGCAAGCGTCGAACGCGTATTGATCAGATCCGTCAAAAATGCACCGGCAGCGAAGACGACCGCTCCGTTTACGATGAATACGCCGATCTGATGGATGGTATAGAGCAGGATGGCGCCGACTATGGCGCTTATTATCGAAGCTCCTATGGATATCTTCCATTCGAGCTCCAGGATCCTGAACGCGACGAAGAGCCCGATCGCGCCGAAGCTAAGGAATCCGACTATAGCGTAGCTCAGCTTCATAAGTTTGAAACCGAAAAGGGCGTAGCAAAGGCCGGCCGCTAAAGCTAAATAAAGGAATACCGACAGGAATCCGTCGAAACTGTTCAGCATTTCCAGATAGCTCGTGAGCATATCAAACATTGAATGATGCCTTTCCGCGCAGTGCGCATCGAATATATATAACACTTTGATTTTACATAAAGCGTGATAAAAATACAAGCCGCCCCTCGGATTGAACTTTGAAGCGCGTTTATGTAAAATAACAGCATGGGCAAGCACAGCGCCGGAAAAGGCAGATACAGATATACGAAAAGATTCGCGAGGATCGCGGCATGGATCATAGCCGTGGTCTTCTCAGCGGTGTTCATATTCGGCGGAAACGCCTTTTTCAGCAGAGATCTCAGCATCTTAAAGCTGGAGGGCGCGACAGCCGCAAAAGCAAAGATAACGCAGCTCGGCGAGCTCACCGCGGACAGCTACGGAACGGGCGGCGGGTCCGAGTACAACAGGAGCCTGCAGTTCTTCGACGCGAAGCTCCTTTCCGGCGAGGACAGGGGAAAGACTGTCTACGCAGTCCAGACCTGGGACAACATAACGCCTCTTTCGGAAAGGCCGGTAAAAGCGGGGGATACCGTCATACTCTACAATTACGGCACGTCCGAAGGCGGCGCCGACTGGTTGTTCGGCGGCTATTCGCGGCTCGACGCGATCATCGTTCTGGGTCTCGTATTCGCGGTCCTTCTAATAGTGTTCGGAAGGATAAAAGGCTTCAACACGCTCGTCTCTCTCGCCTTCACGTGCCTGGCGCTCTTCGCCGTCTTCCTGCCGGCGGTGCTCTCGGGCGCTGACATCTACGCGATGACGATCTTCATATCCGTTTATATCATAGCGATGACGCTTGTGATAACGAACGGCATCGAGATGAAGTCGCTCACGACGATCGCCGGGTGCGCGGTTGGAGTGCTCGCGGCCGCGGCGATGTCCTTCGGTATGGACAGGATCATGCACCTGACGGGAATGACGGACGAGCATTCGATATATCTCACGTATTTCGAGCCTCCGATAGATCTCAACGGCGTGATATTCGCGATGGTCGTAATAGGCGCTCTCGGAGCCGTGATGGACGTCGCCATGGACATCTCTTCCGCGCTGTTCGAGCTTCACACGAAGACCGGCGGCATGAGCTTTCCGGAATACTGGGAGAGCGGCCTTCGCATAGGAAGAGACGTGATGGGGACGATGGCCAACACGCTCGTCCTCGCTTATATCGGAAGCTCTCTCTGCTCGGTGCTCCTGATGATAAGCTATTCGGCGAACCTGCTCGAGCTTCTGAACAGGGAGAGCATAATAGTCGAGCTGATGAACGGCCTCGTCGGCAGCCTCGCTATCCTTCTTACGATACCGCTCACGACGATCATATGCGCCGCCGTTTACGCGCAAAGGCGGACGGATCCGGGCGCCTGAGCGTCAATATCCCGGATCTTCCAGGGCTTCGGTCGGATTGACCGGGCCTTTTCTTTATGGTAAAATATGTAAGACGATGCCGGAAAGAAGGAGACGTGAGCTTTCTTAAAAAACACATTCGCGCCTTAAGGACCGTTCTGACCGCGGCGGTCATATTCTGCTTCGCGCTTTGCGGGATAGCGTCGTACGTCCGCGGGGAAGGGGACGGCGCTGCGGCTGTGGAAACAGCGCGTTTCGAAGAAGCGGGGCCTTCCACGGATGAGACCGGCGCGCGCAGGACCGTATCCGCGGACGAGAAGCAGTCTGCTCACGATCCGGGACATGCTGCCGGCGCCGGTGAGCGCGAAGACGGAGGGATCGGTCTCAACAGCGCGACGTCCGAGCAGCTGCAGGCGCTGAAGGGGATAGGGCCCGCGAAAGCCGCCGCGATCATCGAATACAGGGAGTCGTACGGGGGCTTTAAGAGCGTCGAGGAGCTGCTGCAGGTGAAAGGCATCGGCGAAAAGACGTACGAAAAACTAAAAGACAGTTTTTTTCTTGATTAATCTCTTCTTCTTCTATAAAATAGTACGGTATGAAAAGGAGCGAAAATGCTTGAAAAAGAACTTCTTGACAGAATAAACGAGCTCGCCCGCAAGAAAAAGGCCGAAGGCCTTTCGCAGGAGGAGATCCAGGAGCAGGCTTATCTCAGAGAGCTGTTCCTCGAGGACTTCCGCGCGAGATTCAGGGCTCAGCTGGATAATATCGAGCTCGTCGACCCGGACGATCCGAGGCTCCGAAAGGAAAAGGAACGTCCCGTCAGCTGACGGCCCGGCCGCTCCGCAGCATCCGGTAACTACACTTGATATAAAAGGAAAGAGGACATAAACATGCGCTATATGGGAGTAAACGAGATCCGCGAGAAATTTCTTTCGTTCTGGGAGAGCAAGGGCTGTCTCAGACATGAGAGCTATTCGCTCGTGCCCCATAACGATAAGAGCCTGCTGCTCATAGCCGCCGGCATGGCACCGCTCAAGCCGTATTTCAGCGGCGCCGAGCAGCCCCCCAGAAAGAGGATGACGACCTGCCAGAAGTGCATACGCACCAACGACATCGACAACGTCGGACACACGGCCCGTCACGCCACCTTCTTCGAGATGCTCGGAAACTTCAGCTTCGGCGACTATTTCAAGAGAGAGTCGATAACCTGGGGCTGGGAATTCGTCACCGGAGAGGAATGGCTCGCCATCCCCAGGGAAAAGATCTGGACGACCGTATACGAGGACGACGACGAGGCTTTCGCCATCTGGAGAGACGAGATCGGTCTCCCCGAGGAGCGCATCGTAAGGCTCGGCAAGGAGGACAACTTCTGGGAGATCGGCTCCGGTCCGTGCGGTCCGTGCTCCGAGATCTATTACGACAGAGGCCCGGAATACGGCTGCGGAAAGCCCGACTGCAAGCCCGGCTGCGACTGCGACAGATACATGGAATTCTGGAACCACGTGTTCACCCAGTTCGACAGACAGGAGGACGGCGTCACGTACCTTCCGCTCGAGCATAAGAACATCGACACCGGAATGGGCCTCGAGCGCATGGCCTGCATAATGCAGGGCGTAGACTCGATATACAACATCGACACGATGCAGGCGATACTCCAGCAGGTCTGCAGGATCGCGGGGATCGAATACAAGGACGGCGCGGCTCCGACGGACGTATCCGTAAGGATCATCACCGACCACATAAGAGCGGTTTCGTTCATGATCTGCGACGGGATCCTTCCCTCGAACGAGGGCCGCGGATATATACTCCGCAGGCTCCTGCGCAGGGCCGCCCGCCACGGCAGGCTTCTCGGGATCAAAGGCACCTTCCTGAAGGACCTCTGCGAGAAGGTGTTCGAGACGAGCGGGGACGCGTATCCCGATCTCATCGAAAGAAGAGATTACATCAAGAAGATCATCGGAATAGAAGAGGATAAATTCGCCCAGACGATAGACAAGGGCACCGAGAT
>JAEEVI010000192.1 GCA_016287035.1 Bacillota bacterium | reverse complement strand
GCTTTATGTCCGTCTCCGCGGTCCTGCGGTCGATCACGGCAGTTCTCATATCTTCTCCTCCAGTATGCGCGCGGTCCGTTCGAGCAGGATGTCCATCTGCTCCCTCGTACCGATCGTTATCCTGTTCCAGTCCTTTATTCGTTCCTTCCCGAAGTGACGGATGAGGACGCCCTGCTCCTTGAGCTTGAGATAAAGCTCTTCCCCGCCTATATCGGGCGACTTCGCGAACACGAAGTTCGCCTTCGAATCCGTGACCGCAAAGCCCATCCCGCGCAGCGCCTCCGCGGTATATTCCCTGTTCCGCGCGATCGTTGCGCAGTTGGTCCTCGTGTAGTCCTCGCTCGCGAGAGCGCCGAGGCCGGCGGCCATCGTCATGCGGTTGATGTTGTACGGATTCGTCGAATACTTTATGGCCATAAGATCGGCGATCAGATCCCTGCTGCCGATGCCGAAGCCGAGCCTGGCGCCCGCCATGGAGCGCGATTTAGAGAAGGTCTGCACCACGAAGACGTTGTCGTACTTCTTCGTGAGCGGAACACAGCTCTCCGCGCCGAAGTCCACGTATGCCTCGTCGACCACGACGATCCTGTCCGGATCCGACTTAGCGATCTCCTCGATCCGCGAAGGCTCGAGCGCGATGCCGGTGGGGGCGTTGGGATTCGCTATGAACACGGCTCCCGCGCCGGAAGCGGCGCCGCCTGTATAATCCGACACGTCGATCGTAAGGTCGTCCCGGAGGGGGATCTCCCTGTACGGCACGCAGCTCATGTCGGCGAACACCGGATAAAAGCCGTAGGTTATGTCCGGGAAGACAGCCGGGCGGCCTTCTCCGCACCAAGCCAGAAACGCGAAATACAGCGTCTCGTCCGAACCGTTGGAGACGATGACGTTCTCCGGCTCCACCCCGTTGAGCGCCGCGAGCTTTCCGCAAAGCTCGGTGCAGTCGGGCTGAGGGTACAGCTGAAGGCTCGGAGCGATCTCCGAGATCCGCGCGAGCGCTTCCGGCGCCGGCGGGAACGGCGATTCGTTCGTGTTGAGCTTTACGTACTGCATGTCCTTCGGCTGCTCGCCCGGGACGTACGGCTCGAGTCTGTTGAATCTTTCGCTGAAAAATCTGCTCATTTATTTTCCTATCCTGCTGAGGGCGCTTGCGGCGTGGGCCGTGAGCCCCTCCTTGCCCGCGAAGAACGCGATATCCTCGGCTACGCCGGCGAACGCGTCCTGCGTATAGTAAGTATACTGCGTCTTCTTTATGAAGTCATCGACCGAGAGCGGACTGGAGAACCTGGCCGCGCCGCCGGTGGGCAGCGTGTGGTTCGGCCCCGCGAAGTAATCGCCGAGGGCCTCCGGGCAGCTGCGCCCCATGAATATCGAGCCCGCGTGCCTCACTCCTCCGAGCAGGTCGAACGGCTGATCGACGTAAAGCTCCAGATGCTCGGGAGCTATCTCGTTCACTATGTCCAGCGCCTCGGAGAGGTCCGAAGCGACTATTATCTTTCCGTTGTCGTCGATCGAGGCTCTCGCGATCTCCGCGCGCTCGAGCCGCGGCAGACGGACCTCTATCGCGGCCTGCACGGCCTTCGCGAATTCCTCGCTGTCCGTCACGAGCACCGCGCTCGCCATTTTGTCGTGCTCTGCCTGGGAGAGCATGTCGACCGCTATGTGATCCGCGTTTCCCTTGCCGTCCGCGAGTATCATTATCTCGCTCGGTCCCGCGATCATGTCGATCGAGACGTCGCCGTAGACCTGCTTCTTGGCCTCCGCGACGAAAGCGTTCCCGGGTCCGACGATCTTGTCGACTCTGGGGACCGATTCGGTGCCGTACGCGAGCGCCGCCACCGCCTGCGCTCCGCCGACCTTGAAGATCCTGTCGACTCCGGCTATCTTCGCCGCCGCGAGGATGACAGGATTCACTTTGCCGTCCCTTCCGGGAGGCGTCACCATCACGAGCTCCTTAACGCCCGCGATCTTCGCGGGTATCGAGTCCATGAGCACCGTAGAGGGGTACGCCGCCGTGCCGCCGGGCACGTACAGGCCGGCTCTGTCGACGGGTATGATCTTCTGCCCGATGACGATGCCGGGCTCCTCGTTTATTATGAAGCTGCTGCGCTTCTGACGGCTGTGGAACCTGCGGATGTTCTCCGCGGCTCTTTCCATCACCTCGATAAAGCGGGGCTCCACGGAAGCGGCGGCTTCGTCGATCTCTTCCTTAGTGACCGCGAGGCCCGAAAGCTTTACCCTGTCGAACTTCTCGGTATATTCCAGCAGCGCGGCGTCGCCCCGCGCGCGCACGTCCGCGATTATCCCGCTGACGATCCCCGCGACGTCCGTTTTTGGCAGGACCCTCGCGAATATCTGCTCCGCCGGGATCTCTCCGTATCTGAGTATCTTTATCATCTAAGCCTCCATCTGAGCCGAGAGCTCGCTGACTATGCGCTCTATCAGCGCGTTCTTGAAGCGGAATCCCGCCTTGTTGGCGATCAGCCGCGCGCTTATCGGCATTATCGTCTCCTTTACCTCCAGGTCGTTCTCCCTGAGCGTCGTGCCCGTCTCGACTATGTCGACGATGACGTCCGACAGGCCGAGTATCGGCGCGATCTCTATGGACCCGTTGAGATGTATTATGTCTATGTCGCGTCCCTGTCCCGCGTAGTAGTCCGCGGCTATATGCGAGAACTTGGTGGCGACGCGCAGCGGCCGCGAGCTGTCGTCCGAAAAGTTCTTCGGGCCCGCGACTGCCATGCGGCATCTGCCTATGTTCAGGTCGAGCAGCTCGTAGACGTTCGGCGAATACTCGACGAGGATGTCCTTGCCGACGACGCCGATGTCGGCCGCGCCTCTTTCGACGTAGATCGCGACGTCGGACGGCTTCGCCCAGAAATAGCGCACTCCGGCCGCCTCGTTCTCGAATATGAGCTTGCGGCCGCCGTCGCGTATCGACGGGCATTCGAAGCCCGCGGCCTCGAACATGTCGTATACCTTTTCCCCGAGCCTTCCCTTCGGAAGGGCTACGTTAAGCATCGTCTTCAATTATGGTCACCCTCCCGTCCTTTAATTCCGCGAGCCTGCCGTATCTGGCCTTCTGGGAAGGCGAGCGTCCCGCGAGCACTGTGAGCCCCTGAGAGGTGAACTGCGCCACCGCCTTGCGCACCGCCGACGGGCTCTCGCCCGGGCCGTAGATCAGCATGACGTCGACGCCGTCCCTTCCGGAGGACTTCTGCGGCAGATAATTGAGCATATCGAGGTAGACCGCGAATCCTATCGCGCCCGACTCGCGCCCCATCCTGCGCATCAGCCTGTCGTACTGGCCGCCGCAGAGCACGCTGTCGGGAACGCCGTTGACGAATCCCCTGAACACTATGCCATTATAATATTTTATATCGCTGACGGCGGAAAAGTCTATAACGAGCCTGTCCTCGAGCTCGGAACCGGCGAATATCTCGAGCGCCGCCGCGAGCGCCGCCGCCTCGGCCGAAAGCCCGTGCGAAGCCGCGAAAGCGCTGATCTGCGGCATGACGTCCGCGGGCCTTCCGTATATGGAAAGGAGCTCCTTGAGCGGATCCGCCTTTTCCTTCGGGACGCCCGACTCCGCGCAGATGCTGTCGAGCCCGTGTATGTTCTTCTCGTCGACGCACTTGAGCGCCGCCTTCACCTGACCTTCGGGGAAGATCTCCGAGAGCAGAGGCGTGAGCATGTCCAGATTCGAGACCTCAAGCACGAAATCTGCGCAGACCCTCGAAAGGCTCTTCGCCGCGAGCCACAGCACCTCGCCGATGCAGTATTCGTCGATGCTGCCGATGCACTCGAGCCCCGACTGCATTATCTCCTTGAAGGAATCGCTGCCCCTGCTGACCCTGTAGACGTTCTCGTCGTAGAACAGCTTCTGCACTGCGCCGGGGTTGTCCCTGCAGTTCTTTATGATCGACAGCGTGACGTCCGGCTTAAGCGCCATGAGCTTTCCGTTCGTGTCGGTGAACGTTATGACGCCGTCCGAGACGAGGAAATCCTTGTTCCTGCTGTAGAGATCGTATTCCTCGAACTTGCCCATCTTGTAGTGGGTGTATCCGTATCTGCCGTACAGCGACCGCAGCGCGTATATGTTTCGCTCCGTGTTGTCCAGCACTCCGTTATCGAATTCCATATGGTTCTCCTCATGTCCTCCGGGCCTTCGGGAGCCCGGGAGCGGTAAATTCACTTCATCATTTTAGCACATTAGCGCGCTAAAGCAAGCGAAAAGTTCTTTTTTCTTAAAAAAACAGGACCCGCCGCTTGGTAGACGGCGGATCCTGCGCGTTTCATCGATCCCTATTCCTTCCTAAAGTACGCTGCCGCGGCCTCGAACATGCGCAGGTCGTAGCTGCCGGGAACGTTCCGGTAAAGCCCCTCGTCCCAGCGTTCGGCGTGGCCCATCTTTCCGAAGACCCTGCCGTCCGGGGACGTTATGCCCTCGATCGCGAAGGTCGAGCCGTTCGGGTTGTACTGGATGTCGGAGCTCGGCTTTCCTTCGAGGTCGACGTACTGAGTCGCGATCAGCTTGTTCTCAGCAAGATACTCGAGCATCTCCTCGCCGGCGACGAGGCGTCCCTCGCCGTGGGAGATCGGAACGCTGTAGATCTCTCCGGGCTGCGTGAACGCCAGCCAGGGCGACTTGTTGGAAGCGATCCTCGTGCGCACGATCTTCGACTGGTGTCTGGCGATGGTGTTGAAGGTGAGCGTCGGGCAGGACGCGTCGGTGTCGATTATCTTTCCGAACGGTACGAGGCCCAGCTTTATGAGCGCCTGGAAACCGTTGCAGATGCCGCACATGAGGCCGAGGCGCTCATCGAGCAGCTCCGTCACGCCCTCCTTTACGGCCGCGTTGCGGAAGAACGCCGTTATGAACTTGCCGCTGCCGTCGGGCTCGTCTCCTCCGGAGAAGCCTCCGGGGATGAAGACCATCTGCGCCGTCCTGAGCTTTGAAGCGAACTCGTCGACGCTGCGGCTGACGTCGTCCGCGCTGAGGTTGCGGATGACGACTATCTCCGGATCCGCGCCGGCGTCGTACATGGCCTTTGCGGTGTCGTACTCGCAGTTGGTGCCGGGGAATACGGGGATAAGGACCTTCGGCGTCATGAACCTCGCCGCGGGCTTTCCCCACTCCTTCGCGCGGCTGTCGACGCTTCCGGTCTGCCTGACCTCCTGCTCTATGTTGCAGGGGTACACGCTCTCGAGCTTTCCTTCGTAGGCGGCGGTGAGCTTTGCCGCGTCCGCGCTGTCGGCGCCGCGGACGAAGCGCGGCTCGGAGGTTATCCTTCCGACGACCTGCGCGCCGGCGGGAACTTCACCGACCTCGAGCAGGAAGCTGCAGTAGTCTTCGCCGAACAGATCTTCGTCCGTCATCGAAGGATCGAATTCGAATCCGAAGCCGTTTCCGGCGGCCATCTTGAAGACGGCCTCGGCGACGCCTCCCATACCGGGCGTATAGCAGGCGCGGGCGCCGCCGCGAAGCAGCGCGGTCACCGCCGCGAAGCACGCCTTGAGGCTCTCCGGCTCGGGAAGACCGCTAGCAACCCTCTTAGGCGCTATGCGGACTACGTAGTCTCCGCTCTTCTTAAACTCTGGTGATACGATGTTGTCTATATCCTCCGTCGTGACGGCGAAGCTGACGAGCGTCGGAGGAACGTCGAGGTCCTCGAAGCTTCCGGACATCGAGTCCTTGCCGCCTATGGCGCCGACGCCG
>JAEEVI010000191.1 GCA_016287035.1 Bacillota bacterium | reverse complement strand
CCTGCTCGCGCTGGTGATGGTGCTCAGCTGCGGCTACTATCTCATCTATCTCATCGGCTATAACGACGGCGGGGTGGTCTACGCGGCGACGCAGGAACAGAACGATCAGGGCAAGCTGAACGATCTAGGCGGCATCATCGACTATATCGTCGAGCACTACAAGGACAATGTAACGCGGACGGAGCTGGTCAACGCCGCAATGAAAGGCGTGTTCGACGCGCTCGACGTGTGGAGCGTATACTCCCCGCGCGCCGACGGCAACGACGGGATCAAGGACCTCGTCGACAACAGCGCTACGCTCCTTTCTGGAATAGGCATCGTGTTCACGATCGAGGACGGCTGGCCGGTCGTCGACAACGTGATCGTGACGGGGCCCTCCCAGATCGCGGGGCTGCGCTCCGGCGACGTGATAACCGAGATCGACGGCGTATCGGCGAAGGGCCTCAGCCTCGAGGACGCCGGCGCCAGACTGCGCGGCGAGCCCGGCAGCCGGGTGACCGTCACCTGGGAGCGCGCCGGAGAGAAGCATACCGTCACGATGACCCGCGAGGCCATACAGGCTACCGACATAAGGTATTGGATGGAAGACGGCGGGATAGGCTTCATAGGGATCGAACAGTTCGGCGACAACGCCGCCAGGGACTTCAACCTCGCCAGGCTCTCGCTGCTCTCGGCGGGCGCGAAGAGCCTCGTGATCGACGTCCGCGGAAACACGGGCGGATACATCGACGAAGCGGCAGCGATAGCCGAGCAGCTGCTCGACAGCGGAACGATCACGCAGTACGCGAAGAAGGGCACGGTCTTCGAGACGGTCACGGCGACGCCCGACGCGACTAAGAAGGTCCCCATAGTCATGCTCACGGACGGGATGACCGCATCCGCGTCTGAGCTCCTCGCGGCAGCTCTCAAACACAACGACTGCGGCGCGACGCTCGTCGGCACCCGCACGTTCGGCAAGGGGACCGCGCTTTATCTGTACGACGGCGGCAACGACGATTCGTTCTCGCTCGCCGAGTTCTATTTCAACGGACCGGACGGAGAGGTCATCGAAGAGAACGGCGTCGAGCCCGACGTCAAGGTCTTCGGATACGGATATTTCACCGAGGAAGAGCGGGAGGACCTGAAGAAGAACGTGATCGCGATGGACGAGGGCGTCAAATACTTCGCGGGGCAGAAGGGCATAAACGTCCTGGCCGCGCAGCAGAGGCTCGCCGTCCTCGGCTACGACGTTCCCGAGAACGGATATATGGACGCTTCCACGCTGGAGGCACTAAAGGACGTCCAGCGCATCAGCGGAGGATATCCGTACGGCGGTCTGGACTTCTTCACGATAGCGGCGCTCGACAGGATATACAGAGGCTACGTCTTCGGCGAGCTGACGACCGATCCCGTGTTCGCGAAGGCACTGGAGATACTGAAATGAGAAAACGCATAGCATCGGCTCTTCTGGCGATCGCGATAATGGCGGCTTCGGGCGTCCCGTCCCATGCCGCCACCTTTTATTACGGTCAGACGCCTCTGGAATACCGCACGGAGGCCCTGAACGAGCTGATAACGGAGATGACCGAGAACTACAAGGACGAGGTCGATCTTGACACGCTGTTCCGCGGCATCTATTCCGGCCTGTTCGAGGCGCTCGGAGACGAGTGGAGCGGCTACTGGCCGCGTACGGTCACCGGAAAGCTCGACCTGGTGACGGCTGTCGAGCAGCAGTACGAGGGCATCGGCGTGATGATGCGCAAGACGTCCGGGGGCCTGCTGATAACGGCGACCGTCGAGGGCTCGCCCGCGAGGCAGGCGGGGCTGCGCACGGGAGACTACATAAGGAAGATCGGGGCGACGGACGTCGGCGGCATGACGGCGGAGGAGGCCGCGGCGCTGATGCGCGGGCTGCCCGGCAGCACCGTCTCGCTCACGATCGAGCGCGACGGCGCGGCGCAGGTCTTTACGGTCGCCCGCGCTCTCATAAAGAACGATACCGTGTCGCAGTCGATGCTCGGCGGCGGCATAGGCTATATAGATATCGACAGCTTCCGTTTCGGGACCGCGGACGACTTCCGCGCCGCGCGCAGCGAGCTGATCGGCGCCGGCGCGAAGGCTCTGATCATAGACCTTCGCGGCAATCCCGGAGGGATCCTGACCGAGGCGATCGACGTCGCGGATCAGATGATAAACCGCGAAGGCTTCATAACCATGTACATGCGGCGCGGCGAGGTGATCGAGACGGTGGAGTCGACGATAAACACCGTCAAACAGCTGCCCTGCGCCGTCCTCGTCGACGGCGAAACGGCCTCGGCCGCGGAGCTTCTCGCGGCGGCGCTCAAGGAGCGCGTGCAGGCGACCGTCGTCGGGCAGCAGACCTTCGGCAAGGGCTGCGCGCAGATGTACGGCTCGGGCATGTACGACGACGTGTTCGCGCTGTCGCTGTACTATTTCCTTACGCCGAGCGGAAAGATGATCGACGGCGCCGGCGTCGCGCCGGACGTCGAGGTGTTCGCCTCCGCCGGCATGACGGAGAGCGAGGCGGCAAAGGTCACGGCCGCTCTCGCGCCTATGACGGAACCGACGAAGTATTACGCCGGCCAGCAGGGCCTCAACGTCTACGCCGCCCAGCAGCGCCTGGCGCTCCTCGGCTACGCGGTCGAAGCGACGTCCGTTATGGACGAGGCGACCGTCGAGGCCGTGAAGGTCTTCCAGCAGCGCGCCGGCGGGTATCCCTACGGCGGCCTAGACTACTTTACGATGAACGCTCTGAACGTCGCCGTGCGCGATTTCCTCAGCCCCGCCGGAGAGGACGCGCAGCTCGCGGCCGCGGTGAGGCTGTTCGAGTGACCGTCACATGCTCCTGTGCAGCTGCAGGGGCCCGATATCCTGGTCGATGGTGATATAGACGTCGCATACCAGCTCCGCGCCGTCCGCGTAGGACGCGCGGAAGCGGACGGGCAGGCGCGCGGGGCCGCTTCCTATTACGCGGGTCATTGAGGCCGACCAGAGCCTTCCCTCGAAGATATCGCCGCCCTGAGGCCCGGTATCACCCAAGGCCCGGAGGACCGCCGCGAACTGCGGAAAGTCCGGCAGCTCCGCCGTGACGGAGAGAGGATCGCCTTTCGCTTCCGCTCTCAGAACGAGCGCTTCGCCCGGCCAGAACGCGCT
>JAEEVI010000190.1 GCA_016287035.1 Bacillota bacterium | reverse complement strand
CTCCATTATCGAGCCGACGTACTCCTTCGGCAGCATTATCGTCGCCTTGACCATGGGCTCTTCTATATGATCGTAGCAGGTCGGATCGGGCAGGTTCGAGGGATTCTCGATCATCTGCTCCGTGCCGTCGGGCATCACGACCTTGTAGATGACGCTCGGGGACGTAGTTATTATCGAAAGGTCGAACTCGCGCTCGAGCCTCTCTACGATTATCTCCATGTGCAGCAGGCCCAGGAAGCCGCAGCGGAAGCCGTAGCCCAGCGCCTGGGAAGTCTCCGGCTCGAACACGAACGCGGCGTCGTTCACCTGCAGCTTTTCGAGGCAGTCCTTTACGTTCTCGTACTTCTCGTCCGGCGTCGGGTATATGCCGCAGTAGACCATCGGCTGGACCTTCTTGTATCCGTGGAGCGGCTTGTCGGCGGGCCTGTCGGCGATCGTTATCGTGTCGCCCACGCGCGCGTCGCGCACCTGCTTTATGCTCGCGCACACGTAACCGACGTCGCCGGCGGATAGCGCCGCGACGGGAGTCTGGTACGGCGCGTTTACGCCTACCTCGGTGACGTCGTACTCCTTTTTCGTGTTCATCAGGCGGATCTTGTCGCCCGCTTTAAGGCTGCCGTCGAATATCCTGGTGTATATGACGACGCCCTTGTAATTGTCGTAATACGAGTCGAATATGAGCGCCTTGAGCGGAGCGTCCGGGTCGCCGGACGGAGCCGGTATGCCGTGCACCACCGCTTCGAGGACGCCCTCGATGTTTATTCCCTCCTTGGCGGAGATGAGCGGCGCCTCCGAAGCGTCGAGGCCGATAACGTCCTCGATCTCCTTCTTCGCCTCCTCCGGCCGCGCCGAGGCGAGGTCTATCTTGTTTATGACCGGAACTATCTCCAGATCCTCGTCGAGCGCCAGATACACGTTTGCGAGCGTCTGCGCCTCCACGCCCTGCGTCGCGTCCACGACGAGAAGCGCGCCTTCGCAGGCAGCGAGGCTTCTGGACACCTCGTAGTTGAAATCCACGTGGCCCGGCGTGTCGATCAGGTTGAAGATGTACTCGTTGCCGTCCTCGGCGTTATAAACGAGACGGCTCGTCTGGAGCTTGATCGTTATGCCCCTTTCGCGCTCCAGATCCATGTTGTCGAGGAACTGCTCCTTCATGTCGCGGCTCGAGACTGAGCCCGTGCTCTCGAGGAGCCTGTCGGCGAGCGTGGATTTGCCGTGATCGATATGCGCTATTATGCAGAAATTGCGTATGTATCTCTGATTGTCTTCCATATGTTTGATCTATAACGCGCCGGCGCGCGGAGCAGAGATGACGAGCGGAACGAACCTCATGTTCGACATCTCCAGATTCACCTCGACCACGGGCGCCTTGTTGCTTGCCTCGCTGCCGTTGAGCAGGCGGATCTGGCCGCAGCTCTCGTCGGAGCCCTTGCGGGAGATCTCGAGATAGTAGCCGTATCCGCTGTCGCTCCATACGAATTCCGAAGGTCCTATGACGCAGCCGCCGGACTCGGTTATCTCAAGAAGCATCTCCATATCCGCGGGAGGCTCGATCCAGCCCTTGTCGTAATCCAGCACCTGGAACAGGGTCCATTCTGTCCCCGCCACGTCGGACCAGTCGAACTGCCTGTAGCCGCCGAGATCGACGTCTCCGAACGGGCCGGGGCCCGTAAAGCTGCAGTTTTCGTAATTCGCGCCTTCTATGCCGTACAGGCTGTCCGTCTCGTTGGCGCCGAAGCTGCACTCCTTGAACAGTATGTCAGCCTCTCCGCATTCGCTGACGGAGATGCCGTATCCGGAGCCCTTGAGGCTGCAGCCGCGGAACTCGACTCTGCCGCCGCATTCGTAGAGATCGGCGCTGAGATAGCTGCAGTCGCGTATGACGCAGTCCTCGGCGTATATCATCTCCGAGTAATACGCCGTTATGCCGATCTCCCCGCAGCCGTAGAGATCCATATCCGAAAGCCGCGTATCGGAGGAATGGTCCAGATATACGACTCCTCCCGAGCACGCGCCGCCGTTCGTATGGCCCAGCGTGAGGTTCTCGAGCGCCGTGCCGCTGCACCCGGAAAACGTGAGCACGTTCGCGTACCGGGGCTCCACCGTGACGACGGTATCCGGGAAGCTCTCTCCGCCGCCCTTTATCGCAAGGCCCGAAACGCCGCTTATGATAAGCTCGTAACCGTCGTAGACCTCCTGTATATTAACGTACGCGTGTTCGTTGTTCCACACGCTGAGATCTCCGGCGCATATCTTTTTGATGGCCGGGGTGAGATCGTAATAACCCGGCTCGATGATCACCGTCGTGTCGTTATCTATCGCTTCGATCAGCTCCGCGGCCGAGGATACCCTTACGACGCCGTCGACCTTCTCCGGCTTCGGCGGCTCGTCGGGCGCGTCCGGAGCGGCCGGGCCGTCCGGGGCTTCGGGCTGCAGGGACGTCTGCGCCGGGGCAGCCGGCTGAGCGGGCTTTTGCGATACCTGCGGACTGCATCCGCACAGAAGCGCCGCGATGAGCAGCGCAGCTATGAGCACGCGCGCGGCGCGCCGCGAATATGATCCTTTTCTGTTTTCCATCATCTGTGACCTCCGCCCGCAGGGGCTTTTTTCCTAATAATGATAATACCACAATCGCGCCCCGTTGGAAAAGGCGCTCGAAAAACATTCAAATCCCGTAGATTTCGTTTATAATGAAAAAAAGGAGACATACGCATGAAGAACGTCGCTCTTAACAAATGCCCGAACTGCGGCGGGCCGATGAACTTCGACCCCGATACCGGAAAGCTGGTCTGCGATTACTGCGGCACCATCGCCGAGATCGAGGAGAAGAAGCCCGCAGAAGAACCGAAGAAGCAAGCGGAAGAGCAGGAAAAGGAGGAACTGCAGGGCTTCGATTTCAAGGAGATCGAAGGCCGTGCCTCGGATGGTCAGGCCTCGCCTCTTCCCGTGTACAGCTGCACGATGTGCGGCGCGGAGCTCATCGCTCCCGCGGAGCAGGCGGCCCTCACGTGCCCGTACTGCGGCAACAACATAGTCCTGACGGACAAGGTCACAGGTCCTCTCAGGCCGGACGGAGTCGTACCGTTCAGGATAACGTCGAAGACGCTGCCGGCCGAGGTATCGAAGTTCTACAAGGACAAGGTCCTGCTCCCGAAGAGGTTCTTCTCGGAGAGCACTATGGGAAAGGTCACGGGCGTCTACGTTCCCTTCTGGGTGTTCAGCGGACGCCTCTCAGGCATCCTCAAGTACAGAGCCCAGAAGAGCAGCTCTCACAGGAGCGGAGATTACATCATAACGAACACCGATCATTATTCGCTGGCGCGCGACGTAAAGGTCGACTTCGAGAACCTCACGGTGGACGCGAGCGGCAGGATCGACGACGCGCTGATGGATTCGCTCGAGCCCTTCGACATGAAGGACGTCAAGCCCTTCGACATGCGCTATCTTGCCGGATTCACGGCGGACCGGTTCGACAGGACTAAGAACGATATAGAAGACCGCGCTAAAAAGCGCATGTTCAACACCGCGGAGACTCTCGCGCAGGCGCGGGCATCCGCGGGCTACGATTCCGCCCGCAAGACGGGCGGTTCGCTGAAGGCGGATATAAAAGCGCTGTACATGCTGCTTCCGGTGTACTTATTCGACATAGAATACGGCGGGAGCTCGTACAGCTTCGCCGTCAACGGGCAGACGGGAAAGGTCGTCGGCAATATACCGACGGATAAGGGCGTCAGCCGCCTCTTCTTCCTCAAGCGAGCCGGGCTCGTCGCCGCGGCTGTCCTGCTCTTCTTCATAGCCAGATACTTTATGGGGAGGTGACCGGAATGAAGACCTTTATCAGACTGTTCTGCCTGCTTCTGGCTCTTTCCCTTGTCCTTGCGCCGCTGGCCGCGTTCGCGGACGACCCCTGGGACGAATCGTACTACAGAGCGATAGACCTCTCCGACGGTCTCTCGGACGAAGAGCGCGCGGATCTCGATCTGTTCTGCATCGAGATAATGAAGGCGCACGAAGCTGACGTCGTTCTGCTCACGATCACGCAGGAGGAGCTCGCGGGCGCCGAGCTCTCATACGTCGCGAAGGAATACTACAACGGCTGCAATTTCGGCTACGGCGACGACAAGACGGGCTTCATGTTCGTATACGACCGCGACGGCAAGACCGCCGAGTTCATATGCTTCGGAGGCGCCGACAAGCTTGTCGAGAGCTCGTTCTTCGATTTCGCAGAAGAAGCGGCTCCCGGATACGAGGACGAATACGGCACCTACGGCGTCATGTACAGCGCCGCGAAGCTGCTCTCATCATACCTCGACGAGCACGCGGGCGACGTGATCCTCACGAACGAGCCTCCGCAGGCGAGAGCCGACGGCAAGCCCGTATGGTTCCCCGAAGACCCCGATTCCTTCGAATTCTTCAGCGATCCGTTCGCTCCGCGCGTGGTGGACTGGGCGGACATCTTCTCGGAGAGCGAGGAAGCCGCGATGGAGGAACGCCTCGGGGAGATAAGGAACGAGATCGGCCGCGACATCGTGATATACACGGACAAGACCGACTACGGCTTCGGTCACGACGTCTGCGCGGCGGACTTCTACGACTTCAACGGCTACGGCGTCGGACCAGATCGCGAGGGCGTATGCCTGTACGTATGCATGGACCCCGACAACAGGGGCTGGTGGGCATGCTGCACCGGTCCGGAGACGATGGGGCTTTATACGGAAGAGTACGCGAACCAGATCGACGACGCGCTCTACGAGTACATGGTCGGCGGCTTTTACGGCGAAGGCGTCATGGACTGGATCGGGAATATCCGCACGCTGTACGTGAAGGGAATGCCGTTCGCCCCGGACTGGTATCCCGACAGCGAAAAGGCAGCCTCGTTCGAGCGCTTCCACGACGCTGACGCTCCGAGGATCGTCGACGGCTCCGGCATACTCACGGCGGACGAGATAGCCTCCCTCGAGCAGCAGGCGCGCGCCCTGTCCGAGAAATACGGGCTCGACGTAGTAATCAACACGACGAATGACAAGGGCAGCCTCAGCTACTCCGAATATTCCGACAAGTTCTACTATTACAACGGCTACGGATACGGCGACGACTACGACGGCATAATGCTCACCCTGTTCAAGAAGCCATGGTACACGCCCTCGGCGAGGATAACGGCGGAGGGCAAAGGGCTGGAAAAGCTGTCCGACGTAAACAGGCAGAGGCTGATCGACAAGACGATAGACGCGGCGGAGGACGACAGGTTCTACGACGCCCTGAGCGGATGGCTCGATCAGACGGACCACATGCTCAAGACAGGGCGCGTGCCGCAGACGATCACGCACTGGATCGGGTCGCTGCTCGGCGGAAGCTTCCTCGGCTCGATATTCGCTGCCGTCGGGCTCGGCAGAGCAAAGTCGAAGATGAAGGCTCCGGCCACTAAGATGACCGCCTCCGACTATCTCGTTCCGGGCGGCCTGAGCGTCGAGGACGCCGGCACGCAGTTCCTCAACACGACGACGTCGAAGACGTATTCCCCTGTCACGAAGAGCAGCGGCGGCGGAGGAAGCAGCGGAGGAGGAAGATCGTCGTATTCGCACTCCTACTCGGGCCATTCCTCGAGCAGCCATTCCGGCTCCGGAAGGCGCTTCTGACGGCAGAAAACAAAGAGGTCTGCGGGCTGTCCGCAGACCTCTTTTCATGCCTATAGATCTCTTTCCGCGCCTATTTTTTGCCGCGCTTCTCGTAGTCCTCCCTTATCGCGGCGAGCATATCGTCCGAATCGAACGCGGCCTTCATGGCCGTCGGACGTCTGCATTCTCTTACGCGGGTGACCATTCTGTCTATGATCTTGAAATTCAGCTCCGTGCCGGCGCCGTCGCATTCGTAGCGCGCCGCGCGCGTCCTGTCGATCCCGAAGCGCCCGGCGACCGCGACCGCGTCGATGTTCGCGCCGAGGAACACGAACTCCCAGCTGTCCTTTTCCTTCCGCTCCTCGATCATGCGCTTCACGTCGTCGTAATCGTAGCGCCTGCTGGCGTTCTCGAGGCCGTCCGTGGTGATCACGAACAGCGTCTTTTCGGGGACGTCCTCCTCGCGCGCGTACTTATGCACGTTTCCGATGTGGTGTATCGCGTCTCCCACGGCGTCGAGCAGCGCCGTGCAGCCGCCGACGAAGTACTCCTTTTCCGTCATCGGTTCAGCCTTGTCGATGCTTACCCTGTCGCAGATGACCTTCGAACGCTCGTTGAAGAGCACCGTCGATATTACGGCCTCACCCTCCCCTTTCTTCTGCTTTTCGAGCATGGAGTTGTAGCCGCCTATCGTGTCGGTCTCCAGCCCTGCCATAGAGCCGCTCCTGTCGAGGATGAATACTATCTCAGTCGCTCCCTTTTTCATTTTCTGCCTCTCTTTCCGCCGCTCTCGCGGCACCGCAATGTTCAGCTTTCGAGGCAAGTATATATGTTTTCGGGGCGCCCGTGGTCGCCTGAAAGGCGACAATTGCTACTCGCCCAGGATCGGCTGGCCGTGCGAGAACAGCGCCAGGTTTATCGCGTAGACGTCGTACACGCCCTCTTCTATGAAGTACCTGATTATGAGATCCGACACGCTGCTCGGAGAGAACGCGTAGCCCGCGCGCATCAGAAAGTCCTTCGTCTCGTCGAAGCTGAGCCGCAGCGCCAGCGCCAGCGCGACAGCCGTCATCTTCTTCGGCCTGTAATCCCGATTGCTCCTGATCTTCGAGAACAGCTTCCTATCTATGTTGGCGCGCTTGTATACCTCGGTGTCCCCGTATCCCTTCTCGTCTATGAGCCGCAGCAGGCTCTCCTGCCACGTCTCGTCGACCTGCGCGATGATCTCTTCGAGAGACCGCTTCTTCGCCTTCGCGCCGCCGGAAGCGGCCGGCGTTGGCGCACGCTTACGCGCGGGGCGCGCGGGTTTAGAGTCGATATCGTATTCGTCGAAGAGACTGGCGAAGAAGTCGCCGATAGGGGCGATCTCTTCCTTTTTGGAGAGACCGGAGAAGTACTCCGCGTTTTCCGCGGCCGCCGCGTAGTTCTCGTCTATGAACTCGTCCACGCCGGAGAATATCCTGCCTGACAGCACGAAGGACTCTTTGTCGAAGACGACTAGGATCACTTCCATCTCGTGCGAGGCGAGGAAGCTGCTGAACGCCGCTACGGCGATCTGAAGCGCTTCGTCCTTTGGGAATCCGTAAGTCCCCGTCGCGATGAGCGGAAAAGCGACGCTTTCGCATCCGAGCTTCGCCGCGAGCGCGAGGCTGTTGTCGTAGCAGCGCCTTACGGCTTCCCGTTCGCCGCGGTCTCCGCCCTCCCACGCCGGTCCGACCGTGTGTATTATGTACTTCGCCGGAAGCGCGAAGCCGGGCGTCGCGGCAGCCTCGCCGACGCCGATCCTGCCTATCTTCCTGCGCTCAGCCAGCAGGTCTCCGGCTCCGGCCGCCGTATATACGGCGCGGTCGGTACCCGAACCGAACACCGGCAAGGGATTTGCGGTATTTACGATCGCGTCGGCCGCGACCTTCGTTATATCGCTGCGTATTATCCTGAAAGACATATCTTCCTCCGTCGTTATCCTCCGGGGCTGCGCGAAGCAGCGCCTGCCGTCATATATATCATACCACACAAGCCCCCGCAATTGCTTCGGCCGCGCATGGGTGATAAACTGTATCTATAGCCGCATCCCCCCCTTATTCTTAAGAAAGGAATCATCATGCCTCTTATCAGAAAATGGAACTCATTAAGCCTCATAACGCGTATCCTGATAGGTCTCGCGATCGGAGCGCTGCTCGGGATCGCGCTGCCGTCGGCCGGCTGGATCGGTATACCCGGAACGCTGTTCGTCGGAGCTCTTAAGGGCGTCGCCCCGGTACTCGTATTCGTCCTCGTAGCAAGCTCGATCGCGAACGCCAAGGGCGGCGGAGCCTCGGAATTCCGCACGGTCATATTCCTCTATATCATCAGCACTCTCAGCGCGGCGGTCGCAGCCGTATTCGTCAATCTCCTGCATCCCGTAAAGATACCCCTGGCCGGGCTGGATCCGACGCAGGGCTTTACGCCTCCGGGAAGCATGTCCGAGATAATCCTCAACCTGCTCATGAGCGTCATAACGAATCCCGTGGAGGCGCTCATGCGCGCGAATTACATAGGCATACTGTTCTGGGCCGTCATACTCGGTCTGGCGCTCAAACACGCTGAAAGCGCCACCAAGAGGATGCTGTCCGATCTCGCGGACGCCGTCAGCACCGTAGTCCGCTGGATCATAAGCTTCGCGCCCCTGGGCATCCTCGGTCTCGTTTTCCAGGCGGTGTCCTCGAGCGGGCTTGAGATATTCACGACCTACGGCGAGCTCGTGCTCGTTCTCGTGGCGACGATGCTGATCGTCGCGTTCCTGATAAATCCGCTGATCGTCGCGGTAGCGCTGCGGCATAATCCGTATCCCCTCGTATTCAAGTGCATACGCCAGAGCGGCGTGACAGCCTTCTTCACGAGGAGCTCGGCCGCGAACATCCCCGTGAACCTGGAGCTCTGCAAGGAGCTCGGGCTTGACGAGGACATGTATTCCGTATCGATCCCCCTCGGCGCGACCATAAACATGGACGGCGCGGCCGCCGTCATAACGACGTTCTCCCTCACCGCGGCGTTCACCGCGGGAGTGAAGGTGTCCGTACCGATGGCGATCCTGCTCAGCGTAGTCGCGACGTTCTCCGCCTGCGGCACGTCGGGCGTCGCCGGAGGCTCCCTGCTTCTGATCCCGCTGGGCTGCTCGCTGTTCGGCATCCCTGCCGACGTCGCGATGCAGATAGTCGGCGTAGGCTTTATAATCGGCGTCATACAGGATTCGATGGAGACCGCTCTCAATTCCTCCGGAGACGTCATATTCACCGCGACGGCGGAATTCCGCAAATGGAAGAAGAACGGAAAGGAGCTGCCATTATGAAGAGCATAACGAGCGTCTACAAGATCGGGCAGGGGCCGTCGAGCTCCCATACCGTAGGTCCGTACCACGCCGCGCAGGTATTCGGCGCGCGCTATCCGGACGCGGACCGGTATCAGGTGACGCTGTACGGATCGCTCGCCTTTACGGGCGAGGGACACGGGACCAGCAAGGCTATCAGCGCGGGGCTCCCCGGCGCGGAGGTCGTGTTCGACAGGGACACGACTGATCTTCCGCACCCCAACACGATGCTCTTCAAGGCGTTCAAAAACGGAAGCGAGATCGCGTCGGTCCGCATGTTCAGCATCGGCGGAGGATCGATCCGCATAGAGAACGAAGCCTCCGCTGAAGACAAGGAGGTCTATCCGCAGAAGAACTTCTCGGAGATACTTACGCTGTGCAATCAGGAGAACATAAGCCTGCTGCAGCTGATATACATACTCGAAGGGCCGGAGCTG
>JAEEVI010000189.1 GCA_016287035.1 Bacillota bacterium | reverse complement strand
CGGAGCCCCTGCCGTTCCAGATAACCGTATACGAGTATTCGCCCTCGCCGGAGTGGTTCAAGAACGCGCTGGTATACCAGATATTCCCCGACAGGTTCGCGCGGGACAGGGACTGGAAAGCGCGCGCGGAGAAGGTCCTTTCGGCTAAAAGGAAAGGCCCGGAAAGAAAGCTCGTCGGCGACTGGTACGATCCGCCCGCGTACGAAAAGGACGAGAACGGAGACATCACGTGCTGGGAGTTCCACGCGGGAAGTCTGGAGGGCATACGCGAAAAGCTCCTGTACATAAAGTCCATGGGCTTTACGGCGATATATCTCAACCCGATATTCGAGGCCGCCTCCAACCACAGATACGATACGGCCGATTACACTAAGATCGATCCCCTTCTCGGCACCGAGGAAGACTTCCGGAGGCTCTGCGGCGATGCGAAGGAACTCGGGATATCGGTCATACTCGACGGCGTCTTCAACCACAGCGGCGCCGACAGCGTTTATTTCAACATCTACGGAAACTACCCGACGGACGGCGCCTTCGAAAGCGAAAGCTCGCCCTGGAGGAGCTGGTACCGTTTCAGGGACGAGGCTCCCGGATACGAATGCTGGTGGGGCGTAAAGGATCTCCCCGACTTCGAGGAGAACGAGCCTTCATACCGGGAATTCATATGCGGCCGCGACGGCGTCGTGCGCAGATGGCTGCGCGCGGGAGCGTCCGGCTTCAGGCTCGACGTCGCCGACGAGCTGCCCGACAGCTTCATAGCCGACATCAGGAGAGCCCTCAAGGAAGAAAAGCCCGACGCCGTGCTGATCGGCGAGGTCTGGGAGGACGCGAGCAACAAGATAAGCTACGGCGAGAGGCGCCGCTATTTCCAGGGCGGCGAGCTCGATTCCGCTATGAATTATCCGTTCAGGACCGCTGTCCTCGGATTCATGACCGGCAGCCTGAGCGCGCACGCGCTCTGCCGCACGGTGATGAGCCTCAAGGAGAACTATCCTCCCGAGAATTTCAACAGCGCGTTCGACCTCATCGGAAGCCACGACAGGGAAAGAGCCCTTTCCGTGCTTTCTTATGACGGCAGCGGAGCGGCCGGAGAAGACAGGCTCGTCGCGCTGGCCGCGCTCCAGTACGCGAGCCCCGGAGTCCCCTGCACCTACTACGGCGACGAAGCCGGAATGACCGGAGGAAGAGACCCGGAGAACCGCGGTCCTTTCCCGTGGGGCAGAGAGAACGCGCGGCTCCGGTACAGCTACAGGATGCTCGGGCAGATATACGCCGAGCACAGCGCGCTGAAAAACGGCGATTTCGTCCCCTTCGCCCTTTCGGACGACATATACGCGTTCTTCCGCAAGAACAGCGAGGAATGCGTACTCGTGCTCACGAACAGGAGCGGCAGCGAACAGGACGCCGAGGTCGTCATAGGTGAAAGATACGCCCTGGAGCTCCTCACCTCCAAAGAATACTTCCCGGACGGCAGCCTGAGCGTGCGCATACCGCCGCGCACGACCATGATGTTTCTCCTAAAGGACGAAGCGCCCGCGAAGCCGGAGCTGGACAGGCGCGCCGGCGTCATATGCCATATATCCTCCGTGCCCGGAGGAAAGCTCGGAAAGAGCGCCAGAGACTTCGCCGACTATCTGGCGGCGTCCGGTATAAGGCTCTGGCAGATGCTTCCGATCGTACCGGTCGGTCTCGGGGGATGGCCGAACTGGAGCCCCGCCGTATTCGCCGGCAATACGGATCTCATAGACAGAGACGAGCCCGTCCCGATGGACGGCCTCGATGAGTTCATAAAAGAGAACGGATACTGGATAAACGACTACGCCGACTTTGCCGCTGCGGGCGGACAGGACAGACAGGCGGCGATCGCGGACCAGTACGTCTTCTTCAGCCAGTGGAAGCGGCTGAGGGAATACGCGAACGGGCTCGGGATAAAGATCATCGGCGACAGGCCGATATACGTCTCCCCGGACGGGATGGACGTGAGATGCCATCCCGAGGTCTTCCTCACGGGCAGCGACGGCCGCCAGACGTTCAAGGCAGGCGTTCCGCCGGACTATTTCAGCGCCGACGGACAGGACTGGGGGAATCCCCTGTACGACTGGGACGCCCTCCGAAAAACCGGATACGACTGGTGGATCAGGCGCCTTGAGCACTGCGGAAGGCTCTTCGACTACGTCAGGCTCGACCACTTCAGAAGCTTTTCCGCGTTCTTCGCGATACCCGAAGGCAAACGCCCCGCGGACGGACAGTGGCTGAAGGGTCCCGGCATCCGTTTCTTCGAGGAGGCGCGCGAAAAGCTCGGAGACATGGCTGTGATCGCCGAGGATCTCGGGCAGATCGACTGCCAGGTGGAGAACCTGCTGAAGCTCTGCTCCGCGGCGGGAATGAACGTATGGCAGTTCAGCGCCGACGAGATGACCTCGATGGACGAGGAAAAGGCCTCCACGCGCATATTCTTCAGCGGCACGCACGACAACGACACGCTCGCCGGCTGGTGCGCGCAGCGCGGAAGCGAGGATCCCGCAAAAGACGCCTTCGCGATAGTGGAAAAACTGTTCGAAAGCCCCGCTCCGTGGGCTATAATACAGTTGCAGGATATGCTCGGACTGGGAAGCGAAGCGAGGATGAACGTCCCCGGAACGTGCTTCGGGAACTGGACGTGGCAGGCGAAGAAGGAGCAGCTCACGGCGGATATATCCGAAAGGTTCCGGGAGCTCGCGAAGAGGTGCGGAAGATGACAGCGGAACTGACTCCGGAGCTCTGCACCGAGCGCTTTCTGCGCGAGATGGAGGACGCTCTCGATGGAAGACCGTCGTCCCTGGCGATGATAAAGAGCTGGCTCAAAAAGCCTAAGCGGCTCCCCTCCGCGGCGAGCGCGGGCGCGATAGACGCGGGCGGCACGAATCTCAGGATCGCGAGCGTCGTGTTTCCGGGAAACGGCCCGGCACGCATCCGCGGCTGCGAGACATCTCCCCTTCCCGGAACGCGGGGCGAGGTATCGGCGGACGCTTTCTTCGGCGCGATAGCCGAAAAGGCCGCGAAGCTTGGACAGGACAGGATAGGCTTCTGCTTCTCCTTCCCCGCGGACATAACGGAGGACCGCGACGGGCGCGTACGACTGTTCTCTAAGGAAGTAAAGGTCTCGGGCGCCGAGGGGCTGCTCGTCGGCGAGGAGCTCGGACGTCATCTGGAAAAGCTCGGAAGACCCGGCGCTGAGATAACCGTAGTAAACGATACCACCGCCCTTCTCATGGCCAACCCCGGGGCGGACATAGGGATGGTGCTCGGAACGGGCTACAACCTGTGCTACGCGGAAAAGGACGGGATGATAATAAACACGGAGGCCGGGCGCTTTACGGGCTGTCCGGCGGAGCCGTTCGACTTCGGGCCGCTCGCGGAGATGATGATAAGCGGCGCTTACGTGCAAGAGCTCGCGGCGGGATGCCCTCTCGGAGAGGATCACGTCTACGACAGAGCGGGAAGGATCGTCGCCGGCCAGATAGGCGCCGTCGCGCTGCGGACCGGGAAAAAGAGCGTCACGATAGCCACGGAAGGCACCGCTTTCTACGCGAACGAAAAGCTCAGGAGCGCTATCGAAAGATACATGGAGTCGCACGTGACAGGCCGGCTCGGGATAGAATGGAACTTTATAGACGCCAGGAACAGCGTCCTGCGGGGCGCCGCCTGCGCGGCACTTTCAGCATAAATACAGAGAGGAGAACGAAATGATCAGGATAGATCTCGACGGCATCGGAAGCGTACGTCCCGATACGGGAAAAGCGCTCGAAGCGCTCAGGACGCTCAAGGCAAAGAACGGCGCCGGCAGCGATTTTCTCGGATGGACGGACCTGCCCTTTTCCTACGACAGGGACGAGTTCGAAAGGATAAAAGCGGCCGCGGCGAGGATTCGCGAAAAGGCTGAGGCTTTCGTCGTCATAGGCATCGGAGGATCGTATCTGGGCGCCAGGGCCGCGATAGAGCTGCTCAGGACGCCGCGCCACAACGAGACGGGAAGCCCCGCCGTATACTTCATCGGCAACGGTCTGTCCGGAAGCGACCTTTCGCAGGTGCTGGAGCTGGTAAAAGGAAAAGAGCTGTACGTCAACGTCATCTCCAAATCCGGCACCACGCTCGAGCCCGCGCTGGCCTTCCGCATCTTCAAGACGTATCTGGAGAAGACGTACGGCAGAGACGGCGCCAGGCAGCGGATACTCTGCACGACGGACAGGAGCCGCGGAGCGCTCAAGTCGCTGGCCGACAAGGAGGGCTACGAATGCTTCGTCGTTCCCGACGACATCGGCGGGCGCTACAGCGTCCTGACGGCCGTCGGCCTCCTTCCCATCGCGGCGGCGGGGATAGACATCGACAAAATAATGGAAGGCGCGGCGCGCGGAATGACGGAATGCCTCGAAGAGAGCGCCGAAAATCCCGCTGTCATATACGCCTCGGCGCGTCAGGCGCTTTACGCTCAGGGCAAGAAGGTCGAGATCCTCAGCTATCCTGGGGAGAACTTCCGCTTCATGGCCGAATGGTGGAAGCAGCTCTACGGAGAGAGCGAAGGAAAGCAGCATACGGGGATATTCCCCGCTTCCTGCCAGCTCACGGCCGATCTGCACTCGCTCGGACAGTACATCCAGGACGGAGAGCGAATGCTCATGGAGAGCATATTCCGCTTCG
>JAEEVI010000188.1 GCA_016287035.1 Bacillota bacterium | reverse complement strand
TGGTCCTCGTAGCCGGGGTTGTAGATGATCTCTTTGACGTCGTTTATACCGTACTTGCCTAAATTGATTTTTTTCATTTTTTACCTCTTTTTTCTCAAATTATTTTTGCAACATGGCGAGATATTAGCACCGCTCCGAAATTTTTGCAAGTTTTTTCGCGTTTCGCAGAAAAGGAACTGCCTTAAAAAGTTCGTGGAAAACGTTTTCAGCCGCAAGACCTCCCGAATTGCCCGAAAACGGCGGGTATTATTCCTGCTCATCGCTGTCATCCTGCTAAAAACTATTTATTTTGCAAACGTTTTCAGGGCGCGCCGTATGGACGCGGCAGGGCTGTTCTGATATAATCAGGATATCCGTTAAAGCTTGTAAATAAAGGTCTTTCATGGTCTCAAGGGTATTCAGGACGATAGCCGCGGCGCTGCTCATAGCGGCCTCCGCGGGGCTCGCGTGCGCGTGGGCGCAGAGCGAACAGATAGATATAAAGACGAGAGCGCAGGGAAGCTCCGTTACCGTGGATTGCGGCGGCGCAAAGGCCGAAGCGCTGTACGTACGTTTCGCGAAGGATCCCGGAAGCTGGACGCTTTCCGGAGAGGGCGGCAGCTCGTTTTCCGCGGGCGGAAACGGCTTCATGCACGAATACATAGACGTTAAGCAGGCTCTCGGAAGCCCTCAGGGCAGTTTTACTATGGAGTTCCCCGGCGGCGTCATGCCGCAGGACATATACGCGTTCGACGGCACCGACGTTCCGGACTGGGTCCAGATATGGCAGCCGCCGTGCGCTAAGGCCGACTTCATGCTCATATCGACGCACGCCGACGACGAGCAGCTGTTCTTCGCTGGAGTGCTTCCTTATTATTCGCAGGTGCGTGGTCTCGCCGTTCAGGTCGTCTACGCGACGGACCACAACGACCAGCCCGACAGACACCACGAGAGGCTCGACGGCCTGTGGGAGGTCGGCGTCCGCAATTATCCGGTAAGCATGGGTCTTCCCGACGCTTATTCGGAGAGCTACGACGGCGCTCTGGCGAACCTGAAGTCCTCCGGCATCGGTGAGGACGAGGTGATTGCGCGCGAGAAGGCGGTGATAGAGCGCTTTCAGCCGCAGGTCATAGCCACGCACGACGTGAACGGCGAATACGGCCACGGCCAGCACATACTGGTCTGCGGCACGCTGAGAAAGCTGCTCGACGCGTCCGGCTCCGAATTCCCGTATCTCAAGAAGGTCTATCTGCATCTGTACGATAAGGACCAGGTCGCGCTCGGCTTTCTTGACGAGCAGTTCAAAGAGCTCGGAGGGCTGACGCCGTTCCAGGTCACGCAGAAGGGCTTCGGGCACCACAAGTCGCAGCACTGGACGTGGTTCAAGCGCTGGATACTCGGTTCAAACGGCGAGATAACGCAGGCGTCGCAGATAAAGACGTACAGCCCGCTGTATTACGGTATGTACTGGGGCGATCCCGCTCTGGACAAGGAAAAGAACGACTTCTTCGAGGGCCTTTCAAGCTACGCGCAGCAGGAGGAGGAAGCCAGAGCAGCGGCCGAGGCAGAGGCAGCGGCTGCTGAAGAGGCGAGAAAGAAGGCGGAGGCCGAGCGGCTCGCCGCGGAACAGGCCGCTGAGCTCGCGCGAAAGGAGGCCGAAGCCGCCGAACGCGCGGCTGCCGAAAAGAAGGGCGGTCAGGCAGGCGCGATAGCCGCCGCTGTTATCGGCGGCGTCATAGGCTTTGCCGCCGTCACGTTCCTTAAGAAGCGAGACCGCAGGGGACGCCATTCGAAGCGGTGATCGGCCGGGAGCCTGCCATATTCTGCAGGGAAAACGCAGAGAACGGAAAAATTTTTCACGTTCTCTGTTTTTTTGATGCCGGCGGGCAGTTTTTTTATTATAATTAAATATCATCGTAATTTGATACAGGAGGTCACGATATGGACAGCAACAAGAGACCGGACGACATGATCCGCATCACCACAAAAGAACTCGCGGACGTTTTCATAGAAGAACAGATAGCGGCGCTCAAGGCGCAGATAGGGGACGGAAAGGTCCTGCTGGCGCTCTCCGGCGGAGTCGACAGCTCCGTATGCGCGGCGCTCATCTCCAAGGCGATCGGCAAGAGGCTCACCTGCGTGCACGTCAACCACGGGCTCCTTCGCAAGGGCGAACCCGAGCAGGTCTGCGAGGTCTTCGGAAAGCAGTTCGACATCAACCTCATATACGTGGACGCGGTCGACAGGTTCCTCGACGCGCTCGCCGGCGAGGCTGATCCCGAAAAGAAGAGAAAGATAATCGGAAAGATATTCATCGACGTGTTCGCCGAAGAGGCCAAGAAGCTCGAGGGCATTGGTTTCCTCGGACAGGGCACGATCTATCCGGACATCCTGGAGTCCGTCGGCATCAAGAGCCACCACAACGTGGGCGGCCTCCCCGCGGAGCTCAACTTCGAGCTCGTGGAGCCGATCAAGCTCCTCTACAAGGACGAAGTCCGCGTGGTCGGCAAGGCGCTCGGCCTGCCCGACAACATGGTATACAGACAGCCGTTCCCCGGCCCCGGCCTCGGCGTGCGCTGCGTAGGCGCGATAACCAGAGACAGGCTCGAGGCTGTAAGGGAATCCGACGCGATCCTGCGCGAGGAGTTCGCGAAGAACGGCCTCGAGGGCAAGGTCTGGCAGTACTTCACGATAGTCCCCGACATCAAGTCCACAGGCATCAAGAACGGCGAAAGAAG
>JAEEVI010000187.1 GCA_016287035.1 Bacillota bacterium | reverse complement strand
CTTATAGTCCTTGGCGCGGGAGTCAACGGCACGACGCCGTCCAAGTCGCTGCTCTACAGGCTCGACGCCGCGCTCTCTTATCTCGAGGAAAACCCTGACTGCGTAGCGGTCCTCAGCGGTGGCCGCGGCAAGGGAGAGGATATATCCGAGGCCGAATGCATGTTCAGATGGCTTACGGCGCGCGGAATAGACGCGTCGAGGCTGTTTCTCGAAGAGCTCTCGACGAGCACCGAAGAGAACCTCGCGTTCTCAATGGATCTCATAAACGGAATATTCGCGGAAGACCCGCGGACTGACGGCGGACCGCACATCGTCATCTGCTCGGCCGAATACCACCTGCTGAGAGCGCGTTCGCTCGCGGAAAAACTGCTCGGGACCGACGTCGGAACGCTCCCTGCGAGGACGAGGCTTCCGCTGCTTCGCGTCTCCAACTACATGCGCGAAGCCTGCGGGATCATCATACAGCGGCTGCTTTAAAGCCCTGAGGAGCCATCCCCTGCGGAGGAACGCGTGCCCGCCGCCTTCGCGCCCTCGCGCGCGAGCTTCGACTTCTTCCAGTATCCCGAACGGATTATTATCCCGTACCAGATGAGCGCCAGGAACGGCGAGCAGTTGGCGGCCCACGCTATGCCGGTAAAACCGATGATCGGCGTAAGTATAAGGCTTATGGGGATCCTCGAAAGCAGCTGGCAGATGACGGCCGCGATCATCGCGAGCATCGAGTTGCCGGTGCCGCGCACGAAAGCCGTCTGCGAGTATACCGGCGTCAGCATGACGAGCCCCGGTATATAAACGATCAGATATCTTACGGAAAAATCGATGACGGCGGGGTCGTCGCTGAATATCGCCGAGAACTGCGGGCTGAAGAAGAACAGCAGAAGACCGACGAATACGGCTTCGACGAGCGAGATGCGGATGCTCTCGCGGAAACCGTCCTCCGCCCTGTCGAGCTTTCCCGCGCCGACGTTCTGAGAGGCGAATATCGATATCGCTTCGCCCGTAGCCGTTCCCGGCATATACATGAACGCTATTATCTTTATCGCTATGCCGTAGCCGGCGGCGGCCTCGAGCCCGAAGCCGTTCGCGAGGCCGGTCATTATCGTATTGGCGAGATTGATCAGGACCTGCTGAGCCGCGGCCGGTATCCCCATCCTCAGGACGAGACCCAGCTCCGAAGAGTCTATGCCGAACTCGGCGGGAGAAAACGTTATTATGTGCTTTTTCGCGCGGAAATAGGCGATCCCCGCGGCGAGCGCGAACGCCTGCGCTATGACGGTCGCCAGCGCGGCCCCGAACGGGCCCATAGCCATCGGACCGATGAAGACGTAATCCAGGACGATGTTGACGACTGTCGAGCACGCTACGAAATAGAGCGGCGTCCGGGAATCCCCGAACGCGCGCTGGAACGCGCTGATCAGATTGTACCCGAACATGAACACCAGACCAAGAAAGACCGTGCCCAGATAATCGCACGCGCCCTCGAACGCCGCGGAAGGCGTCTGCATGAGGCGTATTATCTTCGGGGTGAGGATATAACCCGCCGCGCCCAGAGCGAGCCCCAGGGCGATATAAAGCATTATCGCGGTGTTCGCGCAGCGCTTTACGCGGGCGGTGTCGCCGGCTCCGAAGTGGCTGGCGAGAACGATCCCGACTCCCGTGCTGAGCCCGGTGATCGTCATGATGCACAGGTTCATGACAGGGCCGCCGATCGATACGGCCGCGAGAGCCGCCGTCCCGCCGAACTTGCCGACGAAGAACATGTCGACGGCGTTGTAGAATACCTGAAGGAACGTAGCGAACAGGAGCGGGAGAGAAAAGCTTATCAGCTGCGAGCGTATATTTCCGTCTGTAAAATCTCTTTTTAGAGCCATCAAGACCTCTGCGGTCAGCCTTTCGGCAGATCGTCCGAATCCAGTATAACGGTGAAAGGACCGTCGTTTACGAGCTCGACCTTCATGTCGGCTCCGAACACGCCCCGCCGGACGCCCGGGACGTATCTCTCAGCCTCGGCGAGTATGTGCTCGTACAGAGGCTCTGCTTTTTCCGGCCTGGCCGCGTCGGTAAAGCTCGGCCTGTTGCCCTTCCGGCAGTCCGCGTAAAGCGTGAATTGCGAGATCATGAGGAGCTTTCCCCCGACGTCCGAGATCGAAAGGTTCGTCTTGCCCTGCCCGTCCTCGAATATGCGCAGATTGCAGAGCTTCCTTACCATCCTGTCGGCCGCCGCCTCGTCGTCTTCGCACGATATCCCGCAAAGCACGAGCAGCCCCTTTTCGATGCTGCCGACCGTTTCGCCGTCTATGGCTACGCTGGCGCGCAGCACGCGCTGTATGACGAATCTCATCGGTCCCTATTCCTTCGCCTTGAGCCCGAGCTTCTTCGTGAAGTCCTCGCGCATCTTGTACTTGAGTATCTTGCCCGCGGCGTTCATCGGGAAGCTGTCGACGAACTCGATGTATCTGGGGACCTTGTGGCGGGCCATGCTCGCCGCTATAAAGGCCTTCATCTCGTCGGCAGTTATCTTCTCGCCCTCCTTGAGGATTATGCAGGCCATGACCTCCTCGCCGTAGTTCTCGTCGGGAACGCCGATGACCTGAACGTCGCTTACGGCAGGATGCGTGTATATGAACTCCTCTATCTCCTTCGGATAGATGTTCTCGCCGCCGCGGATGATCATGTCCTTGAGGCGGCCGGTTATCTTGTAGTTTCCGTCTGGCATGCGGCAGGCAAGGTCGCCGGTGTGCAGCCAGCCGTCCCTGTCTATCGCCGAGGCGGTAGCCTTGGGCATCTTGTAATAGCCCTTCATTATGTTGTAGCCGCGCGCGACGAACTCGCCCGTCACCTCGTCCGGGCAGTCCTCGCCTGTTTCCGGATCGACTATCTTGCACTCGATCTCGGGCAGCTCCTTTCCTACGGTGGCTACGCGCACCTCGAGCGGATCGTCGACCGAGCTCATGGTGCAGCCCGGAGAAGCCTCCGTCTGACCGTAGACTATGGTTATCTCGCGCATGTTCATCTTCTCGACCACGTCGCGCATCGCGGAGATCGGGCACGGGCTTCCGGCCATTATGCCCGTCCTCATGAACGAGAAATCCGTCTTCGGGAAGTCCGGATGCTCGAGCATCGATATGAACATCGTAGGAACGCCGTGGAAGGCCGTTATATGCTCGTTATTTATGCACGCGAGCGCGGGCTTCGGCGAGAAATACGGGAGCGGCAGCACGGTCGTTCCGTGCGTCATCGATGCCGTCATCGCGAGCACCATACCGAAGCAGTGGAACATCGGGACCTGTATCATCATGCGGTCCGCGGTCGAGAGATCCATGCGGTCGCCTATGCACTTGCCGTTGTTGACGACGTTGTGGTGCGTCAGCATGACGCCCTTGGGGAAGCCGGTCGTGCCGGACGTGTACTGCATGTTGCAGACGTCGTCCTTGTCGACCTGGGCGGCGAGCCTGTAGACCTCGCTGAGAGGCACGCTTTCCGCGAATCTGAGGGATTCCTCCCAGGTGATGCAGCCCTTCTGCTCGAACCCAGCGGTGATCACGTTGCGAAGGAACGGCAGCCTCTTAGCGCGCAGCGGCTTTCCGCTCTCGCGCTCGGCCAGCTCCGGGCAGAGCTCGGCGATTATCTGGCCGTAGTTGTTGTCCTTTCCTCCTTCCGTCAGCACAAGCGTATGCGTGTCGGACTGGCGCAGCAGGTATTCGGCCTCGTGGATCTTGTACGCGGTGTTGACCGTGACGAGAACAGCTCCGAGCTTTACGGTCGCCCAGAACGTTATGTACCACTGAGGGACGTTAGACGCCCAGACGGCTACGTGGCTCCCGCGCCTTACGCCGAGGGCGAGAAGGACTCTCGCGAACTCGTCGACGTCGTCGCGGAACTCGCTGTAGGTGCGGGTGTAGTCGAGCGTCGTGTATTTAAAGGCGAGCTGATCGGGGAACTCCTCCACCATGCGGTCGAGCACCTGGGGGAACGTCTCGTCGATCAGAGCCTCCTTCTTCCATACGTATTTGCCCGTGTGGGCGTTGTTGTAATAGAGCGTCGATTCCTTCCTCGAAGGATCGGAGAACTGCTTCATGTAGCTGACGAAATGTGTGAAGATTATCTCCATGTCGTCGAGCTCGCTCCACCACTCGGGATTCCATACGAGCGATATGAACTCCGCGTAGTTGACAGAGCGCAGCGCGAGCATGACGTCCCCGATGGGAAGCTTGCCCTCGCCCACGAGGCAGAACTGCAGAGCGCCGTCTCTCATCTCCGCGTCGCACAGATGCACGTGGCGCACGTACGCTCCGAGGTTTGCGATGACGGTGTCGGGATCCTCTCCCGTCGCGAAATACGCCTCGCAGACGTTCCACAGCGCCGCGAGATTGTCGCTGGCAAAGCCCTCGAGGACTCCGCGCAGCCTTTTGCTGTCGGCGAAAAGGCCTTCCGTTGCGAGCAGCAGCACGATACGGCTGCTCTCGGCGGCGGGAAGCGTCCTCTCTATTATGCGGTTGCACGCGGCGACCGCCTCATCCTCGCGCCCTTCGGGCACCTCTCCCGCTCTTATGCGGATGTACGGTATGCGGAGGCCTTCGGCGATCCTTATGCAGCGCATTATCTCGTCGACCCCGGCGTCCTCCGCCGAGGCGTCAGAGACGTCGCACATCGAATCGATGCAGGGGATCTTCAGTTTTTTCTCGTACAGCATCCTCTGAGTGGATGCCGCGGCGTACGGCGCGAGCGAGCCGTTCCTGTCGGCGAACAGCCTTCCGTCGATGTTGTGCAGCTCGACCCCGTTGAAGCCGAGCTCTCTGGCGATATCGCAGAATTCATCGAACGTGCAGCCGTGCCAGCCTTTTGTCGAAAAGGAGAGCTTCATCGCTGAGCCTCCTCGTATACCACCTTATTTATGGCGCTGAGATACGCGCGGATGCTCGAGCCGACTATATCGGTCGAGATGCCCGTGCCGGAATAGAGCTTGCCCGCGAAGCGCAGCTTTACGATGGCCTCGCCCATGGAATCCTTGCCTTCCGTGACGGCGCGGATCTGGAACTCGTCGAGCTCGTAGTGATGGCCGAGTATCGAATCGATCGCCATGAACGCGGCGTCAACGGGGCCGTCGCCGGCGCAGAGGCCGCTGTACTGCACGCCGTCCTTTTCGAGGATGACGTGAGCGGTGGAAGCTATGGTATTACCGATGTTGATCACGAAGCTTATGAGCCTGTAGGTCGCGGGGACCTGCAGGGCGCTGTTCGCGACTATCGCCTCGAGCTCGGCGGCGGATACCTTCTTTCTATCGGCGACGCGAAGGAACGCCTCGTAGACGTTTACGGCGTCCTCCTCGGACAGATCGTAGCCGAGCTTTTCGACGCACGCGAGCACGCTCGCCCTGTCGTCGTTCTTGTCGAGCATGATCTCGCCCGTCTGCGGGCTCTCGGAAGGCGCGACGGCTGTGCGGGCGCCCTCTCCGCCGTTCACGATCCTGCTGATCTGCGACGTCGTTCTGAACAGCTGCGTGTAGAGCGCGCCTGTGCAGAGGCCGTAATTGTCGCCGCAGTTCCTGATTATCGAAAGGAATCCGTCGAGCGAAACCTCGTCGCCTCCGACGGACGTGCGCACCTGGGACGCCGATTCCTTAGCCGCGAGGATAGCGGCGGCGCAGGCGAGTCCCTGGGCGTCCGAGCAGCTTATGCCGAGCGGCACGCTGACGCTCCCGGCGCATTCGCACGCGAGCGACGCGAAATCGTCGGGGAGCAGTCTCGCCGCAGTGTCGCAGATCGTCACGCAGCAGGCGCCTGCCTCCTGGGCAGTCCTGAGCGCTTCGATAAGAAATTCCTTTTCGGCTCTGGTCGCGTCCTGAGCGCAGAACTCGACCTCGCGGCATGCCGCGCACGCCGCCTTCACCGATTCCTTTATGAGCTCGAGCATCTTCTCCGGCTTCTTGTGGAAGCTGTACTCCATGCCGACCGGAGAGAGCGGGAGCTCTATCCTGATCCTCGGATGAGCGATCGTCTCCAGAGCAGACGCCGCAAGCGCTATCCCGTCCGCGTCCGCGGACGCCGCAAGCGAGAGCACGCTGTCCTTTACGAAGGGAGCAAGGGTCTTCACGAGAAGCACGTCGCCCTGCCCGTCCCTGATAAGGGGGAGCTCGATGACGTCGACGCGAAGCTTTTCAAGAAGCCTCGCTATCTCGATCTTTTCCTTGAAGCTGTAATCTTCCCTCGCGCAGAGCGTCGCATCTGAAATCCGGATATTTCTCATCTTATCGATCATCCTTTTCTTTAAAATTATTTATTACTCGTAATTGTAGCCGCATTCGATGGCCTTGAGGTTCTTCTCGAACATCGCGGCCTTGCTGGCGGGAATTATCTTGTGGAGCGTCTCCTCAACGCTGTCGTAGGAGATGACGCCGCATTCCTTTATGAGCTTGCCCGTCATTATCATGTTGGCAAGTCCCGGCGTTCCGATCTCCTGCGCGAGCTTCGTCGCGGGGACGTAGAACACCTTGATGTCGGTCCTTTCGGCCTTCCTGTCGATCAGCGAAGAATCCGCGAGCATAACGCCGCCGGGCTTTACTGTCGGCTCGTATCTGTCCATGGAGGGCAGATTCATGGCGATCAGTATGTCGGGGTTGGCGATGATCGGAGATCCGACGGGCTCGTCGCTGAGCACCATGCTGCAGCTGGCCGTGCCTCCGCGCATCTCGGGGCCGTAGGAGGGGAGCCAGCTGAGCTGACGGCCCTCGAGCAGGCCTTTATAAGCAAGGAATTTGCCGGCGAAAAGAACGCCCTGGCCGCCGAAACCGGCGATGAGGATCTCTGTAGTCATTTATTTGCCCTCCTTTGCAGCGCTTCTGTCCTTGAAAACACCCAGAGGATAGTACGGTATCATCTTCTCGTCGACCCACTTGAGGGCGTCCTGAGGAGACATGCCCCAGTTCGTCGGGCAGGAGGACACGACCTCGATGAGGGAGAAGCCCTTGCCGTTGATCTGGTTCTCGAAAGCCTTCTTTATCGCCCTTCTGGCCTGGTTGACGTTCTTTACGTTGTTGACGGCAACGCGCGCCACGTACTCGGGACCGTCGAGCGTCGCGAGCATCTCGCAGACCCTTACGGGGAAGCCCACGGTGTTCGTGTCCCTGCCGTAGGGCGAGGTCTGCGTGACCTGTCCGGGCAGCGACGTGGGAGCCATCTGGCCGCCGGTCATGCCGTAGATCGCGTTGTTGACGAAAATAATAGTTATGTTCTCGTTCCTCGTAGCGGAGTGGACCGTCTCGGCCGTTCCGATGGATGCGAGGTCGCCGTCGCCCTGATAGGTGAAGACGATATTGTCGGGGTTGGCTCTCTTAAGACCCGTAGCGACAGCGGGCGCCCTTCCGTGAGCGGCCTCGACCATGTCGCAGGCGAAGTAGTTGTAAGCGAATACCGCGCAGCCTACCGGCGCGACGCCTACGGTGCGGCCCTCGATGCCGAGGTCGTCGATCGCCTGAGCGACGAGCCTGTGTATTATTCCGTGCGTGCAGCCCGGGCAGTAGTGCATGGGCGCGTCAGTGAGACTCTTCGGTTTTGAGAAAATAACAGCCATTACTTGTCACCTCCTGCAGCGTTCATGATCGCATCCAGGACCTGATCGAACGAGGGGATCATTCCGCCGGTGCGGTTGCAGAGATATACGGGCTTCTTGCAGGAAGAAGCGAGCTTTACGTCTTCGATCATCTGGCCCATCGAAAGCTCGACGCTTATGAACGCCTTGACCTTGTCGGCGGCTTCAGCTATCGGCTTTTCGGGGAACGGCCAGAGCGTTATCGGGCGGATGAGGCCTGCCTTGACGCCCTTCTGCCTCGCGGCGTTGACGGCGTTCTTGGAGACTCTCGCGGCGATACCGAACGCGACGATGCAGATCTCGGCGTCGTCCATCATGTAGCTCTCGTAGCGCGTCTCGTTCTCGGCGACCTTCTTGTATCTTTCGTATCTCTCGAAGTTGATCCTTTCGAGCTCTTCCGGGTCGAGATACAGGGAGTTGACTATGTTGTGCTCCCTCTTCATCTGGGTGCCGGTGAGCGCCCAGGGCTTTTCGATCATCTCGGGCTCCTTGTCGGGAAGCTCCACGGGCTCCATCATCTGGCCCATGGTCCCGTCGGCCAGGAGCATCGACGGCATGCGGTACTTGTCGGCGAGATCGAACGCCAGGCCCGTGAGGTCCGCCATCTCCTGAACGGAGGCCGGAGCCAGGACGATAAGGTGGTAATCTCCGTGACCGCCGCCCTTGGTGGCCTGGAAGTAGTCGGACTGGCTGGGCTGGATGCCTCCGAGTCCGGGGCCGCCTCTCTGCACGTTGACGATGAGAGCGGGAAGATCCGAGCCTGCCAGATAAGAGATGCCCTCCTGCTTGAGGGATACTCCGGGGCTGGAGGAGGACGTCATTACCCTCTTTCCGGCCGCTGATACGCCGTATACCATGTTGATCGCGGCGACTTCGCTCTCAGCCTGCAGGAACGTTCCTCCGATCTTCGGCATCCTCTTGGACATGTACGCGGCGACTTCCGTCTGCGGCGTGATGGGATATCCGAAGTAGTGGCGGCAGCCCGCTCTGATCGCGGCTTCGGCGATGGCTTCGTTGCCTTTCATCAATACCTTTTCCGACACTTGGCTCACCCTACCTTTCTCTCTCTATCGTAATGACGCAGTCCGGGCACATCGTAGCGCAGCTCGTGCAGCCGGTGCACTTGGACTGATCCAGTATCTCGGCCGGATTGTGGCCCTTCTTGTTCAATTTATCCTTCGCCAGCGCAAGGATGCCCTGGGGACACGCGCTCACGCACAGTCCGCAGCCCTTGCACAGATCCGTTTCGAAACTAACTTTTACCATGAGTACCTCCCTTTAGTATAGATTGTTCTGGAGCGTCAGCGGTATGAAGCCCTCGCAGCCCGGCTCGCTGCATATCCTCTCCATAGCGCTGGTCCCTATTAGCGGAACGCCGCTCCGTTCGGAGAACTCCTCGGCGAGAGGCACAGTTCTCAGGACGTCTTCCGGCGCCGTTTGCTGACCGAGATTTGAATTGTTTATGATGCCCGTGAAGGGCAGGCCCGCCGCCCTGCTTATCTCCGCCATCGCCTCGAGCGCCCCGGCGGGATCCGGAGTGAGGGGACGGTAGAAATTGACGACGAATATGAGCTCGTAATCGTTCTCTTCCTCTATGAGCTTTCTGAACCTGCCGAGCGCGAGCGCGCCTCGGTCGTCTCCGCCGAGATCGCAGATCGCGTGTATGTCGCGGCGCTGGAACAGCCCGTACAGCTCCGAGGGCAGAGCCGGAAGATCGACGTTGCTCCTCGCGTACGGGAGCCCCATGACCTCGATGCCGGCCGCTCTGAGCTCAGCTTCGCTGTCCCTTGTCCGGAAATACGGATTCACGATGTCCATATCGGCTATGGCCACCGCGAATCCCTCGTTCTTCAGTTTAAAAGCGTAGTTTACGGCAAGATTCGTCTTTCCGCTGCCGTAATGCCCGCAGAAAAGTGTGACTCGCTTCATAAAATATTATTATAATCTACTTCTCTGGATTTTTCCATTAACAGTTTTGGGGAGCGACTCCGCGAATTCGACGATCCTCGGATACTTGTAGGGCGCCGTATGCTTCTTGACGTATTCCTGGATCTCCTTCTTGAGCTCCTCCGTCGGCTCCGTGCCCTTTACGAGGACTACCGTGGCCTTTACGACCTGTCCGCGGACTTCGTCGGGAGCGGCAGATACGCCGCACTCGAACACGTACGGAAGCTCCATTATGACGCTCTCGATCTCGAAGGGCCCGATGCGGTAGCCGGACGACTTGATGACGTCGTCCTTGCGTCCGACGTACCAGAAGAAGCCGTCCTCGTCCCTCCAGGCGAGGTCTCCGGTATGATACATGCCGTCGTGCCACGCTCTCTTCGTCGCTTCCTCGTCGAGGTAGTAGCCCTTGAAGAGGCCGCAGGGAACATGATCCTTCGTGCGGATGACGATCTCTCCGTCGTCGCCGTCGGGAACGGGTCTGCCGTCGTCGCCGACGAGATCTATATCGTAGAGAGGAACGGGCTTGCCCATGGAGCCGATCTTGCTCGTGTCGCCTATGAGGTTCGCGATCGTGAGCGTAGTCTCCGTCTGGCCGAAGCCTTCCATGACCTTAAGGCCGGTAGCCTTTTCGATCTGTTTGTAGACCTCGGGGTTGAGCGCCTCGCCGGCCGTCGTCATGCGGCGGACGGACGAAAGGTCGTACTTGCTTATGTCCTCCTTGATGAGCATGCGCAGGATCGTGGGAGGCGCGCAGAACGTCGTGATGTGGTACTTCGCGAACATCGGAAGGACCTCCGAGGCGTGGAAGCGCTCGAAATCGTACGTGAATACCGCGCCCTCGCACAGCCACTGGCCGTAGAGCTTGCCCCAGACCGCCTTGCCCCAGCCGGTGTCGGCGATCGTGAAGTGCAGGCCGTCGTCCGATACTCCGTGCCAGTACTTCGCCGTGTGGAAATGGCCGAGCGCGTATTTGTAGCTGTGAGCGCCGATCTTCGGATATCCGGAGGTGCCGGAGCTGAAGTACATCAGCATGAGGTCGTCGCCCTTAGCGGTGCTGTCGTTCTTATAGTAATGCGTGCTGAAGAGCGGATACTCCTCGTCGAAGTTCCTCCAGCCTTCTCTGGGCTCGCCGACGATTATCTTGGTCGTGAGCGTCGGGCTCGTCTGCTGCGCGATGTCTACCTGCTCGGGCGTGTTGTCCTCGGAGGTGCAGACTATCGCCTTTACCTTGGCGGAGTTGAACCTGTACTCGAAATCGTGAGCCTTGAGCTGGTGGGTCGCCGGTACCGCGACGGCGCCGAGCTTATGCAGGCCGAGGATCGCGAACCAGAACTGGTAGTGCCTCTTGAGCACGAGCATGACCACGTCGCCCTTCTGGATGCCGAGCGACTTGAAGTAATTTGCGCACCTGGCGGAGGCCTTCTTCATGTCGTCGAACGTGAAGCGCCTTTCGACCATGTTCTTGTCCAGATGGATCATGGCGAGCTTCTTGGGCTCCTTGCGCGCTATCGCGTCCACGACGTCGAACGCGAAGTTGAACTCCTCGGGATTTTTGAAGGATATCTCCTTGAGCAGGCCGTTCTCGTCCTCGACGGTGTCGACCCAGTCCTCGTAGACGTAATGCTTCGTCTTATCCCTCGTAGTGATGAGGGTGTCGCGCACGAGCTCCTCGGATTCGTTCTCGCCGGGCATTACGACCGCGACGAACAGGCATTCCCTTCCGTCGATGGCGATCATGCCGTGCGGAGTGGAGCTGTTGTAGAATATGCTGTCGCCCTCCTCGAGGTATTCGACCTTGTCGCCGATCTGGACCTTCAGGCGGCCGCTCATGACGACGTCGAACTCCTGGCCGGAGTGCTTCGTGAGATGGATCGGCTTGTTCTGCAGCGACTCGTCGTAGTCGTAGCGGACCCAGTACGGCTCCGCGATCTTCTTTCTGAACTGAGGCGCGAGGCTGCTGATGGATATGCCGGCCTCCTTGGCGGTCTCCTGTCCGCGGCCCCTGCGAACTACGGTGTAGTTGAGCAGATGCGGGCTCTGACCTTCGAGAAGGTCGGTGATCGCGATGCCGAAGGACTGTGCGCATTTATGAATGAAAGTGAACGGGAAATCCTTGTTGCCGTTTTCGTAATCGAGGTATTCTTCGACGCTGAGATCTGTCTTCTGCGCCATGTCGTACTCGGTGTAGCCGCAGATGTCGCGCATCTCGCGTATTCTCTGTGCTATCTCCCTGAGCTTCTGAAGGTCCGATGCTGCCATTTCTGGTCTCCCCCTTGCTAAAAAAGTTATAAAAAAAACACCGCCGGCAGCCGCTAAAACGAGTCCCCGGCGCAATTTCCACAAATGTACCACCGCCTCGGGGCAAAGTCAATATAAAAGCGCAAAATTTTTGTGATTTTTTCACAAAAATTTTTGCGCTTTTTTGTTTGTTGGTCTCAAAACAGTTTTCGCCATCAGGCGGGAAGATCCGCCGCTGGCTGCCCCTACACGTCCAGAGACGCGACGTCCTGAACGCTCTCGCGCCTTACGACGGTGCGCGCGCCGCCGTCCTTTACGAGGACGACCATCGGCCTCGGCACGCGGTTGTAGTTCGAAGCCATCGAATAGTTGTACGCTCCCGTGGTGCATACGGCGATGAGGTCGCCGCGCTTTACGCCCTCCGGCAGCATGACGTTCTCCTGGATTATGTCGCCGCTCTCGCAGCAGCGCCCCACGACGGAGCATTCGAGCGCGAACGGCCTGTCCAGACCGAGCACCGGAAGCACCGTGTACTTCGATCCGTACAGCGCGTAGCGCGGGTTGTCGGTCATTCCGCCGTCTACTGAGACGTAATTCTTGTATCCCGGTATGCGCTTTACGCTGCCGACCTCGTAGACGGTCATGCCCGCGTCGGCGATTATGCTGCGCCCCGGCTCGAAGAGCATGTAGGGCACGGGGATGTCGAGCCTTGCGCAGTTCGCCTTTACGGCAGCCGCTATCTGAGCGATCTTCTCCTTTATGTCGATCTCCGGATCGCTGTCCACGTATCTTACGCCGATCCCGCCGCCTATATTCAGATATCCGGCCATATAGCCGCACTTTTCGCTTATGTCCGCTATGAACTCGAGCATTACGGCGGCAGCCCTCTCGTAGACGTCCTCGCCGAACACCTGCGAGCCGACGTGGCAGTGGAAGCCTATCAG
>JAEEVI010000186.1 GCA_016287035.1 Bacillota bacterium | reverse complement strand
TTTATCGGCTTCTTTACCCCGTAGCCTTCGAGCATGTCTGCTATCTTTCCTGACGGAACGATGACGGCCTGGGGTGCGGCTATTATGCGCCTCGAAACGAGCGCCGACAGCTTCTTTCCGAGCTTCCTGCTGGGTATGAAGTAGTGCGTGTAGTCCTCGTACGCGGTGTGATAAGTGTGCACGAGCGGCGCTCCGCATCTTGTCGCGACCGCGTGCGCCAGAAAGAACGTGGAGAACTCGCACTGGCTGTGAACGATATCGGGCTTCCATTTTATGAGCCCGCGGATTATCGGGACTTCGTACGCGAGCATTATCCTCGCGTTCGGATATATGAGGCCGGCGCTGAGCGAGCCGACGTAGTAGGTGTCGCCGTCTATCCTGTTGCGCCTCGTCCCCGAGAGGGTGAGTATCTTTACCTCGTGCCCCGCGGCGAGCAGGCCCGTCCTGAGGTTTTCGACAGACGTTACGACTCCGTTTATGACAGGTTTGTACCAGTCCGTTGTTATGAGTATCTTCATTTGCGGCTTTTGTTTACAGACAGTTATGGCGGCGGACCGGATCCGGCCGGCCGTCGGAAAAATAATAACGATACATTTTACCATAAGACCGGGCGGCTTGACCAGTCCGCCGGAAGGCGCGCAAAACAAAATAACGGCCGTAAAGCCGTTATTCTGTGCTGGTACCCCCACGCGGAATCGAACCACGAACAAAGGTTTAGGAAACCTCCGTTATATCCGTTTAACTATGGAGGCATGTATCAGGTGCGTTTATTATAGCAACAAACGCTTTTTCTTGCAAGCGCGAATTGCTTATGGTATTATCTATGTTACGTTTGAGCGCTGAGGCCGAATATGGACAACGACCGGTATTACATGCAGCTCGCCCTGGAGCAGGCCCGAAAGGCTTACGCTCTCGGCGAGGTCCCAATAGGCGCCGTCATAGTTAAGGACGGCGAGGTCGTCGCGTCGGCCTGCAACACCACCGAGACGGACAGGGATCCGACGTGTCACGCCGAGATCTCCGCCATCCGGCTCGCGGCCAAGAAGCTCGGAGGCTGGAGGCTTCCGGGTTGCAGCATGTACGTCACGCTGGAGCCCTGCAGCATGTGCGCGGGAGCGATCGTTCTCGCCCGCATCGAAAAGCTGTTCATAGGCGCCCTCGACCCGAAGGCCGGAGCGTGCGTGTCGCTCTCCAGCATCGTGACGGACCCGCGGCTCAATCACCGCGTCGAGCTGCAGACGGGCGTCCTCGGGGAGGAGTGCTCTGCGATATTAAAGGACTTTTTCAGGGAGCTTCGCGCGTCCCGGAAAAGCGTATCACCGGAGGATATCTAAATGAAAAAACGCTGCGCTATAATAAGCCTCGTGATAGCGGCAATACTGATCTTCAGCTCCGTCGCCTTCGCGGCTTCGGATCTTTCGATCGTAAGCATAAGCCCGGCAGACGGCGCCACCGGCCGCCAGGCGAGGAACGTCGCAATAAAGATCAAGTTCAGCCAGAACATGATGGACGAGAGCGCCATCGCCGCGAATACCGACAAATTCCTCGTTCAGGACAGCACGGGCAAGACCGAGACGTTCAAGGTCATCTACAGCGCCGAAAAGTATCCGGACGAGCTGTGGCTGCTGCTCGACAACGAGCTCGGCAGCAAGACGGAATACACAGTCACCGTAAAGGAGGGCATCGTTTCCGCGGAGGGCGGAGTGCTCAGAGACACGACCGTCTCGCGCTTTACTACGCGCGACGCCTCCATCGACAGCAAGATCAGCACCGCGCTCATGTTCGTGATGATCATCGGCATGTTCGCGACGCCCGTCATCTCCAGGGTCATCAAGAACCGCAAGGAGATGAAGAAGGCGGAGAAGGGCAGCGCCAACCCGTACAAGGATTCCAGGAACAAGGGGATCTCGATGGACGAGGCCAACGCCAGGATTGCGAAGCAGAAGGAAAAGGAAGCCAGAAAGCTCGCCAGGGCCGAGGAGAAGCGCAGGAAGCTCGAGGCGCTCGTAACGCCGGAGATGCTCGCCGCGATCAACGCCGAGCTCGA
>JAEEVI010000185.1 GCA_016287035.1 Bacillota bacterium | reverse complement strand
TCCCGTCGCCCTGCGCAGCCCTTCCGCCATCTCCCTGGCCGTCTCTTCGCTCACAGCCGTGTATCTGTCGAGCGTCTCCTGCCTGACTCCGAGCTCCGCGATCTTTGCGGCGGCGGAATAAGTGACGATGCCTCTGTCGAAAACGGCCGAAATGCCGGGCATCTCCGTCACCCTTTTCGCGAAGGCTCCGCCCGTCATCGACTCGGCGCAGGAGAGCGTAATGCCCTCGTCTATGAGCTTTTTGAGCACTATATCCTCGAGATCCTCGTCGCGGTCGCTGTATATGTGATCACCGATGCGCTGCTTCACGATCTCTATCATGTCCTCGACAGCCTTTACGGCTTCGGCGCGCGTCGGCCTCTTGGACGCGATGCGCAGCGTAGCCTCGTGGTCGGCTACGTACGTCGCGAGCGTCGGATCGGTCTGGGCGTCGACGAGATCCATCAGCCTGTCCTCCAGCTGGGACTCGCCTATGTCGATCGTGCGGAGCGTCCTGTAATACAGCACGGAATCGCTTCTGGCTTCGAGCGCGGGCTTGACGTGGCCGTCGAACATCGGCTTCATCTCCCTGGGCGGTCCGGGCATGCAGAATATGGTCTTTCCGCCGCCTTCGAGCATAAAGCCGGGCGCCGTTCCGACAGGGTTGTCGAGTATGACCGCTCCCTCGGGAAAATAGACCTGCCGCAGATTGTTCTCGGTAAAGGGTCTCCTGAAGCCCGCGAACTTCGCGAGGAGTATCTCCTTCTGCTCTTCGCTGAAGACGAGCTTTCTTCCGAAATACTCGCCGATCGTCTGTTTTGTCATGTCGTCCTGTGTCGGACCGAGGCCTCCCGTGCAGACGATGACGTCGCAGTCGGAATAGATATGGTCGAGCGTCTCCTTGAGCCGTTTGGCGTTGTCGCCGACGACCGAATGGTACATCACGTCCACGCCTATCTCCTGAAGGCCCTTCGAGATATAGGCGGCGTTGGTATTGACTACGGATCCGAACAGCAGCTCGGTACCGATGCATAGCACTGTGCACTTCATTTCGTAAACACTCCCTTGTTCTTCCAGACGTACTCGGCGCCCGAAACTATCGTCATCGCGAGCGCGAGCCAGATGGTGATCTGTCCAAGCTTATACAGCACGGGCGGTTTTGCCAGGATGAGCAGCGCGACGGCGATCATCTGGAGCACCGTCTTTATCTTTCCGCTCATCGCGGCCGCTATGACCGTTCCGTCGCTGGCGGCTACGGTCCTGATCCCGGCCACCGTGAACTCCCTCGCGAGCACGATTATCAGTATTATCGGATGTATCGTGCCGTCCGCGGTCAGCAGCGTCATCGCGGAATAGACGAGTATCTTGTCGGCGAGCGGGTCCATTATCTTCCCGAAATTCGTGACGAGGCCGTCTCTCCTGGCGATCATTCCGTCGAGGTAGTCAGTGACGCTGGCCGCGACGAACAGCAGGAAAGCTATCGTCCTCCAGCCGAGCATGTACGATATGACGAAAAACGGAACGATGATGACTCTTAGTGTAGTAAGTTTGTTTGGAAGGTTCATGTCAGTTCTCCTGAACGGCGCGTCCGCTGAGATCGTAGTCGAACGCGTCCTCTATGCGCACCTTTGCGAATCCACCGGGCGAAAGCTCTTTATCGGAGGTGAACAGCACGCCGTTGTCGATGTCCGGGGCGTCCATCTCTGTCCTGCCCGTGTATGTGCCGTCTTCGAGCTTCTCCTCAACGAGCACCTCGAAGACCTTTCCTATATGCGAGGCGTTCCTGACGAGCGAGATCCTTCTCTGCAGCTCCATCAGCTTCTCCCAGCGCCTCTCCTTCGCGTCCTCCTTCACCTGATGAGGAAGCCTCGCGGCCTTCGTGCCCTCTTCTTTTGAATATGTGAAAGCGCCGAGCCTGTCGAAGCTCATCTCCGAAACGAATTCCAGCAGCTCTTTGAAATCCGCCTTCGTCTCGCCGGGGTATCCGACGATGATGCTCGTGCGTATCGCGATACCGGGGATTTGTTCACGTAAATTGTTTATCGTTAACCGAATGGAATCCGGCGTCGATCTCCTGTTCATGGACTTCAGGATCTTTTCAGATCCGTGCTGCACGGGTATGTCGAGATACCTGCAGATCTTCGGCTCGCTCTTTATGACGTCGATCAGCTCCTGCGTTATCTCTTCCTCGTAGCAGTACATGAGTCGTATCCATTTTATGCCGTCGACGCGGCAGAGCTGCCGCAGCAGAGACGCCAGCGTCGTTCCGTCCGCGAGATCGCTGCCGTAGGCCGTCGTGTCCTGGGCGACGATGAGCAGCTCCTTTACGCCGTTTGCCGCGAGCATTCGCGCCTCGCTGAGGATCGCGTCAACGCTCCTGCTCCTGTATCCTCCGCGTATGAACGGTATCGCGCAAAAGCTGCAGACGTTCCTGCAGCCTTCCGCTATCTTAAGAGGCGCCGTGACGGTGCCTTCGCCGATGTAGCCGGTCCCTAGCTCGCAGTAGCGGGACGGAGCTTTTCCGCACAGCACTGCCCTTTCGCCGCCCTTCGCGACGATCCCGGCGAGGCTGCCATAGTCGTTGACGCCCAGCATCGCGTCGATCTCGGGCATGGCATCCGCGAGCTCACGCGCGTACCTTTGCGAGAGGCAGCCGGTGACGATGAGCCTCTGGCCCTTCTTCTTAGCGGCGCCGAGGCTTATTATCGCGTCTATCGACTGCTGCTTGGCGTCCTTGATGAAGCCGCAGGTGTTCACGATGAGCACGTCGGATTTCGAGGGATCTTCGCACAGCTCGTGCCCTTCGGCGAGCAGCAGCCCCGCCGCGGCTCTGGAATCGCAGGTGTTCTTGTCGCAGCCTAAAGTCTTTATGTATATCTTCATTCTTCGTCCTGCTCAGGCTGGGAAGCGAGCTCTTCGAACTGTTCGATCGTCATGTTCACCTTTCTCGGGCGCGCTCCGTCGGCAGGACCGACTATCCCGCGCTCCTCCATGAGGTCGATCAGCCTCGCGGCCCTGTTGTAGCCTATCCTGAAACGCCTCTGCAGGCTCGATACCGAAGCCTGCTGAGCCCTTACGACCGCCTCGATAGCGTCCGTCAGCAGCTCGTCCTCTTCGCTGTCCGCTCCGTGGTCGCCGCCCGCCGCCGAACCGCTCTTTTCGAGCGCGTCGATGACGTCGGAGGAATACTTTGCCTCCTTTGAGTGAGTCTTCACGTACTCGATGACGCTCTTGACCTCGTCGTCTGTCACGAAGCAGCCCTGGACTCTCAGCGGCTTGCTCATGCCCTGCGGGCTGTAGAGCATGTCGCCCTTTCCCACGAGCTTTTCGGCTCCGGCCATGTCCAGTATGGTGCGGCTGTCGATCGATGAGGACACCGCGAAAGCGATCCTGGAGGGGATGTTCGCCTTTATGACGCCCGTGATGACGTCCACGGAAGGTCTCTGCGTCGCGATTATGAGGTGCATGCCCGCGGCCCTCGCCTTCTGCGCGATCCTGCATATGTAGCCCTCGACCTGATTCTGGGCGGCCATCATAAGGTCCGCCAGCTCGTCGATGATGATGACGATCTGCGGCATGACCTTTTCGGGCTCTCCGTTCGCGATCACCGCCTCGTTGTATCCCTCGAGGTCGCGGACGCCCTCGTCCTTGAACCTGACGTAGCGCTCGTCCATCTCTGTCACGGCCCAGCCCAGCGCGGCGGAAGCCTTCTGCGGATCTGTCACGACAGGTATGAGCAGGTGGGGAATGCCGTTGTAGACGCTCAGCTCGACGACCTTGGGATCGACCAGTATGAGCTTCACCTCCTCGGGTTTAGCCTTGTAGAGGAAGCTCATTATTATGCTGTTTATGCAGACACTCTTGCCGGAGCCCGTGGTGCCGGCGATGAGCATATGCGGCATGTTCTTGAGATTAGCGACTATCGAAGTGCCTGAGATGTCCTTTCCGAGGCCCATCGAGATCTTCGATCCGGCGTCTTTGAATTCTTTGGATTCGAGTATCTCGCGCAGCAGCACGGGGCTTACCGCGTCGTTCGAGATCTCGATGCCAACGGCGGCCTTTCCTGGTATAGGAGCCTCGATCCTGATGCTCTTCGCCCTTAGGTTCAGCGCTATGTCGTCTTCGAGCCTGGTTATGCTCGAGACC
>JAEEVI010000184.1 GCA_016287035.1 Bacillota bacterium | reverse complement strand
GCACGAGAGTCAGGTGCCGGGGCTGAAGCGATCCCAAAAGCAAGAGCTTGCTTAGCGATAAGCACCATTAGCTCAGTTGGTAGAGCACCTGACTCTTAATCAGGGTGTCCAGGGTTCGAGTCCCTGATGGTGTACCACCCTGCGGGGTGTACGCCCCGCAGGGAAACAAAAAGTATTGCGGCTTCCGCCGTGATCATACAGTTGGTGTCTATGACGCTGAGGGTCCACCCGTTCCCATTCCGAACACGGCAGTTAAGCTCAGCAGTGCCTACGATACTTGGACGGCGACGTCCCGGGAAAATTGGTCGACGCCAACACAAAAACAGGAAAGAGTTAATGCTCTTTCCTGTTTTTTATTTATTTTTCTTCCTTAAATTGTTGTTTTGCATGCAGAAATTTGATACAATATCTTGAAATACTCTGTGGAGAAGAAAGATGCTGAAACGAACGGCTGCTCTCGTACTGCTATTGATAATAATGCTCCTTCCGACAGCTGCTGCGGCGCTTGAGCCCGCCTATCAGTTTTCGGAGGGATACATGTCGTCGCCCTATTACGAGCGGCTTCTTTCAGTGCAGCTGACCGGCGTTCAGCGGACCGATCTCGTCAACGTCGCTCTGTCCCAGGTGGGCTATCACGAGGGCGAGCTGGGCGACTACACAGGCTCTGATCCCGTATCCGAGGGCAACTGCACGGAGTATAACCGCAATTACTACGGATGGGACGCCGCCGGCGACAATTACGCCTGGTGCGCCGTATTTTTCACGTGGTGTGCCCGCAACGCGAATATCTCCCGCGACATTATCCACACTTATAACCGAGCTCAGGCCGGCCCGTTCGGCCTCATCTACGTCCAGTTCCCTTACCGCGAGCCGCTTCCCGGCGACGTCGCTTTCGTTGACAACAACGAATACAGGGACTCCGACCATGTCGCCATCGTTTACAGGGTCGACGGGAATTACATATACACAGTCGAGGGCAACACGGAAAACGCCGTGCGGCTCCGCCGCTATGAGCGCGCGACCGGACTGTACGTCAACGACGACGATACAGTCGACGACACCATCCATATCCTCTATTTCGGCGTCGCATGGTATACGACAGGCGCCGAAAGCGGCGCACAGTGCCTTCGCCACATTTATACTCTCGGCTGCGAGGGGAAATGCGCGGTCTGCGGTGCTGAATTGCCGCCTATTTTGGAGGACGAAGACCGCGAGATCGCCGCAGTAAGCTCTTCCGTGACGGCTTATTCGGAGCCTTATTCCAAGCCCAGGTACGCCGTCGCTTCTTACACGGAAAACGAGCATCTTCACGCTTCCGCCGCCGTTGAAAACTCGATAGGCGAGCTCTGGCACCGCCTTGATAACGGTACTTTCGTCCCTGATGAGGAAGTGTGTTATGTCTACCAACCTGAGGAGCTTGCTCCGGTCATGACCGTCCTTGAACAGGGCGAAGGCAAATACCGCGTGAGGATAGATTCCGCGGATGAGAACGTTGAACTGAACGTGACGGTCGGCCCTGAAGACCAAAACTCAGCCATGCTGACGTTCAAAAGCGGAAAAGAACTTTGGTCGGACAGGCCTTTCGCTTTTTCGGTCAAAGCCGTATATAAAGGCGTCGAGAGCGAGACGGTCTCCTTCGCTTTCGACTACATACCCGATTACTTCGGGGAGGACCCCAACGCTCCGGACGAGGAGCAGGAAGCCCCTTCCGTGCCTGCTGCTGGAATGGCTGCTTTTTCCGTAAAACTCAGGTATTTAGGCAATTTTGACGACGTTGACGAGTCCGACTGGTTCTGGGAAAACGTCAAAAAGACGTATGAGCTGGGGATCCTGAACGGCTATGCTGACGATGAATTCGGGACGGACGGTCCCGTGACGGCCGCGCAGGCGATAACCATAGCGGCAAGACTGCACAGCCTTTATTATACGGGCGTGCTCGGATTTGACGCTTCAGAAGCAGGATGGTTCGCGCCTTATCTGGCTTACGCGCTGGAAAACGGCATTATCGACGAGCCTCCCGCCGATCCGAACGCCGCGCTCGACAGGAAAGGCTTCGTCTCCGTGCTTGACGGAGTTTTCCCCGGGCAGGAGCTTGCTCCTATAGCCGATATTCCCGACGGAAGCATCCCGGATATTTCCGGTGAAGAAGATTATGTAAACTATATCTATACGCTTTACCGCGCGGGAATACTGCGCGGCGCAGGCAGCCTGCGTTTCGAGGGTGACAGCCCCGTAACGCGCGCGCAGGCCGCCGCGATAATAACCCGTTTCGTCTGTCCGGAGCTCCGCGCAGCCTGACGGGACACACGCGCTTAAGACAAGAGGTACGACATGGCATACAGGATAGGAATAGACATCGGCTCGACCACGGTCAAGACCGCGATCTTGAGCGAGAGCGGCGAGCTCCTTTTCAAAAAATATGAGCGCCACTTCTCCCGCGTCCGTGAAAAGGCGGCGGAGCAGCTTGCCGAGGCGGCCGATATCATAGGAAAAGGCGAGATATTCGCTGCCATAACCGGCTCGGCGGGTCTCGGAGTATCGAAGGCGACGGGCATCCCGTTCGTTCAGGAGGTATTCGCGACCGCGGCCGCCGTCGACGCGAACGTGCCGGACGCCGACGCCGTAATAGAGCTCGGCGGCGAGGACGCGAAAATAATCTTCTTCGGCAACAGCCTCGAGGAACGCATGAACGGCTCCTGCGCCGGCGGAACGGGCGCTTTCATCGACCAGATGGCGACGCTGCTGAATGTTTCCGTCGAGGAGCTCGACAGGCTCTCGGCCGGCTGTGAGAAGATATACCCGATAGCCTCGCGCTGCGGCGTTTTCGCCAAGTCCGACATACAGCCAATACTCAATCAGGGAGGCAGAAAGGAAGACCTGGCCGCGTCGATTTACCAGGCCGTCGTGGATCAGACGGTATCCGGTCTGACGCAGGGGCGCGAGCTGAAGGGAAAGATCGTTTTCCTCGGCGGCCCGCTGACCTTCCAGAAGGGCCTTCGCCTGCGCTTTACCGAGACGCTGAAGCTCGACGCAGAGCATGCGATATTCCCCGAAAACGCGGAAAACTACGCGGCCATCGGCGCGGCTCTCTGCTCCGACAGTTATGCCGCGACGGACTACGATACTCTTATAAAGCAGCTGCGCGAGAGCACGAAGGCCGTCGTCACGACGGCGAGCCTCCCCCCGCTTTTCGAAAGCGAGGAGGAATACGCCGAGTTCAGGGCGCGCCACGCGAAGGCGACGCCCGTCATGCGCGATATCGCCGCCTATGAGGGCGGCGCGTACCTCGGCATAGACGCCGGCAGCACGACGACCAAGCTCGTGCTCATTACACCGGAGGGCGACATCCTCTGGTCATACTACGGATCAAATCTCGGCGCCCCCGTCGAGCTCGTCAAGGGGCAGCTTGAAAACCTCTACGAAGCGTGCGGGGACAGGATAAGCATACTCGGAGCCGCCGTCACGGGATACGGAGAGGAGCTTATAAAGAACGCTTTCAGGCTGGACAAGTCCCTTGTCGAGACCGTCGCGCACTACCGCGCCGCGCGGCATTTCGACCCCGACGTCGATTTCATCATCGATATCGGCGGCCAGGACATGAAATGCTTCAAAATAAGAAACGGCGCCGTCGACAGCATCATGCTCAACGAGGCGTGCTCGTCGGGCTGCGGCAGCTTTGTCGAGTCCTTCGCGCGCGCGCTGGGCTATGAGATAAAGGAATTCGCGCAGCTCGGCATCATGGACAAAAGCCCGGCCGACCTCGGCTCGCGCTGCACGGTCTTCATGAACTCCTCCGTCAAGCAGGCGCAGAAGGAGGGCAAGAGTATCGCGGACATCTCCGCAGGCCTCTCCGTCTCCGTCGTCAAAAACGCCATATATAAGGTCATCCGGGCCGCCTCGGCCGACGATCTGGGAAAGAACATCGTCGTACAGGGAGGGACCTTCCTTAACGACGCGGTGCTTCGCGGCTTCGAAAAAGAGCTGGGGCGCAACGTCACGCGGCCCGTTATAGCCGGCCTCATGGGAGCTTACGGCGCGGCGCTTTTCGCAGCCGACTCCGGGTCGGAAAAGAGCACGATCCTTTCCGCAGAGGAGCTCAGGAGCTTTACCCACACGGCAAAGCCGACGACCTGCCACGGCTGCACGAACAGATGCAGCCTGACCGTAAACACCTTTGACGGCGGCCGCCGCTATATTTCCGGCAACCGCTGCTCAAAGCCGCTCGGCGGCGAAAAATCTGAGCTGCCGAACCTTTACAGGGCCAAACGCGAGATGCTCGCGAAGCTCTGCGGCAAGGGCTCCGGCACAGGCGAGCGCGGTCGCATCGGGATACCGATGGGCCTGAATATGTTCGAGAACCTCCCGTTCTGGTTCGAGCTTTTCACCTCGCTGAACTTCGAGATCGTGCTGAGCCCCGTGTCCTCGCGCGAGCTATTCAAGCTCGGCCAGAGCACGATCCCCTCAGATACGGTCTGCTATCCAGCCAAGCTCATGCACGGGCACGTCCTGTCGCTCATTAACGAGGGCGTGGAGACGATCTTCTACCCCTGCATGTCGTATAACTTTGACGAGGGCAAGGGCGACAACAACTATAACTGTCCGGTCGTTGCGTACTATCCGGAGCTTCTGGGCGCGAACGTGACGGAACTCAAAAAGGTCAACTATATCGACATATACGTCGGCCTGCACCGCCCGAAGGACTTCGAAAAGCGCTTCGCGGCCTATATGGCTGAAAAGATGGGCGTGCCCGCGGGGGAGACGAAGGCCGCCGTGCGGAAGGCCTATGCGGCCTACGGCACCTATAAGGACAGAGTCCGCGCGCTGGCGGCGGAGTATATAGACTACGCTCGCGCCAACGGAAAACGCATAGCCGTCGTGGCAGGCCGCCCGTACCACGCAGATCCGGAGATAAACCACGGCATCGACGAACTCATAAGCTCTCTCGGCATGGTCGTCGTAAGCGAGGACGGCGTGAACGGCCTCGTGCAGAAGGCTCCCCGCCACATACTCAACCAGTGGACCTATCAGGCGCGCATGTATGACGCCGCGCGCTGGACAGCCCTGCAGAAGGACGCCGAGCTCATCCAGCTCATCTCCTTCGGCTGCGGCACCGACGCCATAACCTCCGACGAGGTGCGCGACATCATGGAGAGCGCTGGCAAGCTCTATACGCCCATCAAGATAGACGACATATCCAATCTCGGCGCGGTCAGGATAAGGCTGCGCAGCATGCTCGCCGCGTGCGAAT
>JAEEVI010000183.1 GCA_016287035.1 Bacillota bacterium | reverse complement strand
TGCGTTGTCTATAAGATACCGCATCAGCAGCGACTCGTTGACGGTCGACGCCACCTCCGCGGTGAATATCGAATGGCCTCCGTATACGAACGGCTGCGTCCGCCTCGTATACCAGGAGTGCATCGAATGGCCCATCTCGTGCACGACCGTGAACACGTCCTGGAGCCTGTCCTTGTAATTGAGGAGCACGTACGGATAGCTGTCGTAGCTTCCGAACGAATACGCGCCGCTGCGCTTGCCGTCGTTCTCGTAGACATCCGCCCACCTGTCCTCGAAGCCCTTTCGCAGAGCGGCAAGGTACTCGTCTCCGAGCGGCGCGAGAGCCCTGAAGATCATCTCCTGCCCCTCTTCGTACGGTATGACCGCGTCGGGCACGTCGAGCATCGGAACGTACATGTCGTACATGCGCAGCTCGTCATACCCGAGGAGCTTCTTTCTCAGCCGCGTGTATCTGTGCAGCGACGGAAGGTGCTCGTTGACGACCTTTATGAGATTGTCGTATACGCTTACCGGGATATCGTCCCCGTAGAGCGCCGCTCCGAGCGAATCCGGGTATTTCCTTATGCGCGAATAGACTATGTCCTGCTTGACGTTGTAGTTGTAGAGCGTCGCGAGGCTGTTCCTGTGGTCTTCGTAGACCTTGTACATGTGCTCGTACGCGCTGCGGCGGACTTCCCTGTCCCTGCTGCGCATGAGCACCGAATAGCTCCCGTGGGTAAGGACGACGTCCTCGCCGTTCTCGTCCCTTACGGTCCCGAAGCGGAAATCCGCGTCGTTGAGCATGCCGAAAACGTCGTCGCACACGCCGGTAAGCTCGCTCAGCGAAGCCAGGAGCGACTCCTGCTCGTCGCTGAGTATATGCGCCTTTTCCCTGAGTATACCGTCGATGTAATGGGCGTACGCCTTTAGGCCATCTTCCTCCGCGAGCCACTTTCTGAGGAGCTCCTCGTCTATAGCCGCGAATTCGGGCGCGAAGAAGCTGACGGCCTCGCTCAGCCTCGCGGCCATCGTCTGCGCCTTGTCGTAAAGCGCCTGGGACGCTGCGACGCGTCCGTCCTCGTCCTTCTTCTGGTGGGCGTACACCAAAGCGCGCTCGGCCTTGAGCCACAGCGCGTCCTTCGCCTTAAGAGCTTCAAGAAGCGTGCGCGGGCCCTCGGCGAGCCTGCCTCTGTACGAAGCGAACTCCCCGGCCATCGCGAGGCACTCCTTCATGTCCTCCTCGCACGCTCCGGCGTCCGCGTACATCGCCTCTATGTTCCACTTGTATCTGCTGTCGATATCTTTTCTTTCTTTTGACATGTTATCTCCGAAATCGGTCCAACTATTGTATAATTGTTATCAAGTTATTGTACCACACAAGGAGAGGAAAATGAATTTGGAAGAATTATTCGCGGAGCTGGAGATGGACGGCCCCGACGATCTTCAATACTTCGAGCAGCTCGCCGGTCTTCTGGAATCCGATGAGGAGATCGGCTTCGACGAATTCTTCGCCGTGATCTCGACGATATCCGCGGAAGACATGGGAGATCTCACCGAAAACTATTTCGAGGATCTCGCGGGCGCGCTTCCGGACGAGGAGAACGAGCTCGCAAGCCTCGTCGAGAGCATGAAGCAGAACCTCCTCAGCCTGGCGGAAGGCATCGATGACGAAAGAGGCAGGGTCGCCTTCGCCGAAGAGCTCTTCAGGTTCCGCCGGTGGTATACGGACGGATCTCTGGCCGAGGTGTCCGGCCGGCGCTGCTCCGTGCTGGAAGCGGCCGCGACGCACCGCGCCGAGGCGTTCACGGGCGAGAAGAACACCTACGACTTCTCGGACGCTCTCGGATATGACCTTCCGATGCTCTCGATGGATCTGGGAAAGTTCTCGAAGATAGATCTGTGACCGCCGCCCGGCCGCGTTTGACAACCCGCGGCCGCGATAATATAATTTTTTGATAGGTGCTTTAAGAACTCTGCTAAGATCCGGGAGGACCATGTACGCAAACAATATAGTCAACGAAAAGATTTCGTTCATAAGAAAACTCGGGGCGG
>JAEEVI010000182.1 GCA_016287035.1 Bacillota bacterium | reverse complement strand
GGCGGCGAAAAAGTACACGGACATTCCCTGCGCGGTCGGTTTCGGCATATCAAGCCCCGAGCAGGCGGCGGCGATGGCGGCGGTGTCGGACGGCGCGATAATAGGTTCCGCGATCGTAAAGATGTGCGCGGCGTACGGCGACGGCGCTCCCGAAAAGATCGGGAAATTCGCGGCAGCCGTCAAGGCGGCGCTGCGGGAGTTGAAATAAAAGAAGGACCGCGGGCGCTGCCCGCGGTCTTTTTATGCCTTCGCTATTCTTCCGCCTTGAGCTTCTTTGTCTTCGGCTTCTTTTCGGACTTTACGATCGAAACGGCTGACGGATCCGTGTAGTACTCCGCGGTAGCGACCGGAAGGCCGCGCGAAGCGAGCCTTTCCTCCGCGAGCTCCTTCACGATGACGTATATCGACGCGAACGTCGGAACGCCCAGGAACATGCCGAAAGTCCCGAGAAGACCGCTCATCACCGTTACGGCTATGATTATCCACAGCGGATCGAGGCTCGTGAAACTGCTCAGGATCTTCGGTCCTATTATATTTCCGTCGAGCTGCTGGAGCACGAGTATCAGTACGAGGAACGGTATCGTCTTCGAGGGTTCGGCGATGAAGATTATCAATGCCGACGGGATCGCTCCGATGAACGGCCCGATCACGGGGATCATGTTCGTCACCCCGATTATCGTGCTGATTATAAGCACGTACGGCATGCCGAGGACGGTCATCGCGGCGCCGCAAAGCGCGCCGATTATGATCGAGTCGAGAAGCTTTCCCTTGAGGAATCCGCCGAACGCCTCGTCGATCATGCATATGTAATGAACGCATCTGTCGCAGACGCTCTCGGTGAACACCGACGCGGCGAGCTTTTTGAACTGCGCGAACAGGTGCTCCTTGAACAGCATGAAGTAGACGGAGACGAAAAGACCGAAGATTATGTTCTTCGCTCCGGACAGGAATCTCGAGATGTAGAACGTCGCGTTCGAGATGACGCCGCGCAGCGTCGTCCAGACCCACGTGACGGCGGACGACAGATACTCGGAGATCTGATCCTGATACGCCGAAAGGAATTCGAACTGTCCCTCGGGCAGTCTGTTGACGAGATCCTGGGCGGCGATCACATAGCCGCTTATCCTGCTCTGCAGAAGCGTGAAGCTGTCGCCGAGCTGCGGCAGGATCCCTATTATGAACAGCGTGATCACGAGCATGAACACCGCGTAGACGATGATCAGAGCGCACGCGCGGCGGAGCTTTCTGCTCTTTATCCCGAAGAGGAAGGTCTCCTCGGAAAAGGCCATGACAGGCCAGAGGAGATATGCCAGAACGCCGCCGTATATTACGGGCTTGAAGACGTTGACGATCTTCGCCCAGGCCGCGGTCTTAGTGAAAAGGACGAGCAGGACCAGGCAGACGAGCGCTGCCGCTTTGATCAGTATTCCTCTTGTCCTTTCCGATATCTTCATGACCGTTTACGCTTCCGTATAACTATCTGCGCTGGACCGCCGGCGAATCCTTGAGGATGACGTCGTGCGCGCCGCCCTCAACGATCGAGGTCGCGGATACGAGCGTTATCTTCGCCTTCTTCTGCAGCTCGGGTATGGTGAGCGCGCCGCAGTTGCACATCGTGGAGCGGACCTTCGCAAGCGACAGGCGGACGCCGTCGGAAAGGCTTCCGGCGTACGGAACGTAGGAGTCCACGCCCTCCTCGAACTTGAGCGTCGCGGCGCCTCCCAGGTCGTAGCGCTGCCAGTTGCGCGCCCTGTTGGAGCCCTCGCCCCAGTACTCCTTGACGTAAGTGCCGTTGACGAGCAGCTTCGCCGTCGGAGATTCGTCGAATCTGGAGAAATAGCGGCCGAGCATCAGGAAGTCCGCGCCCATGGCGAGCGCGAGCGTCATGTGATAGTCGTGCACGATGCCTCCGTCGGAGCAGATCGGAACGTAGATGCCCGTCTCCTTGAAGTATTCGTCTCTCGCGGCTGCGACTTCTATGACGGCAGTCGCCTGACCGCGCCCTATGCCCTTCGTCTCTCTGGTGATGCAGATGGATCCGCCGCCGATGCCGACCTTGACGAAATCGGCGCCGCATTCGGCCAGGAACCTGAAGCCCTCCCTGTCGACCACGTTTCCGGCGCCTATCTTAACGCTGTCGCCGTACCTTTCGCGGACCCATTCGAGGACGTTCTTCTGCCACTGAGTATATCCCTCGGAGGAATCGATGCAGAGCACGTCCGCCCCCGCTTCCACGAGCGCGGGTATGCGCTGTTCGTAATCCCTCGTGTTGATGCCGGCGCCTACTATATAGCGCTTGTCGTCGTCGAGCAGCTCGAGAGGATTCGTCTTGTGGGAATCGTAGTCCTTGCGGAACACGAACGAGGTGAGCCTGCCCTCGCTGTCGAGTATCGGCAGCGAATTGAGCTTGTTGTCCCAGATTATGTCGTTCGCCTCGGAGAGCGAAACGCCTTCCTTGGCGTATATGAGTTTTGACAGCGGGGTCATGAACTCGCGGACCTTCGTCGCGGGATCCATGCGGCTGACCCTGTAGTCGCGGCTCGTCACGATGCCGACGAGCTTTCCGTCGGGGCTTCCGTTCTCCGTGACAGCGACCGTGGAGTGGCCGGTGCGCTCCTTGAGCTCGAGCAGCTCCGCGAGCGTGCCCTCCGGGCTTATATTGGAATCCGAGCTGACGAAGCCTGCCTTATAGCTCTTGACGCGCTCGACCATCGCCGCTTCGCTCTCGATGCTCTGAGATCCGTAGATGAACGAGACGCCGCCCTCGCGCGCCAGCGCCACAGCGAGCCTGTCGCCGGAAACGGACTGCATTATGGCCGATACCATCGGTATATTGAGCGAGATCGCCGGCTCCTCGCCTTTTTTATATTTTACGAGAGGCGTCCTTAAGCTTACCTTGTCGGGTATGCATTCCGGACCGGAAAAGCCCGGGATGAGAAGATATTCGCTGAATGTGCGCGACGGTTCGCTGTAGAAATAAGCCATT
>JAEEVI010000181.1 GCA_016287035.1 Bacillota bacterium | reverse complement strand
GATCCCGTGGTAAAAGCGTCAGACAGCTCGACGAACCTGAATTCCCAGCTCGTCCAGAGGATCAGCTCCTCGCTGAGCCTGCTCAGGTGCATCATCAGTATCGACATGCAGCTGAGGAGCTCGAGGCAGAAATCCCTGTCAGACACGCCGTCGATGCTGTTGAGGCATACGCTGTCGAAGCCGAGCTCTCCGGCCTCGAACGCCCTGTCGGTGTCGAACGTGGTCCCCGCGAGCGCGCAGCTCCCGATCGGGCTCACGTTCATGCGCTTTACGGCGTCGCCGAGGCGGCCGAGGTCCCTTTCGAGCATCATCACGTACGCCATGAGCTGGTGCGAGAAGAGCACCGGCTGCGCGCGCTGAAGGTGGGTGTAGCCCGGCATTATCGCGTCGAGATGCGCTTCTGCCTGATCCGTGAGCGCCTTGGCGAGCTCCTTTATGAGCTCCGCGATCTCTTCGGACTCGTCGCGCAGGTACATGCGAAGGTCGAGGGCGACCTGGTCGTTCCTGCTGCGCGCCGTGTGAAGCTCCTTGCCCGGATCTCCGATGCGCTTCGTGAGCTCCTGCTCGACGAACATGTGTATGTCCTCGCAGGTCATGTCTATAGCGAGCTTTCCGGACTCGATGTCTTCGAGGATCCCGGAAAGCCCCGCGACGATCGCTTCCGCGTCGCTTCGCGCGATTATGTTCTGCTTCGCGAGCATCTTCGCGTGCGCGATGCTGCCGCGTATGTCCTGGCGGTACATGCGGCTGTCGAAGCTTATGGACGAGTTGAAGTCGTCCGCTATCTGGCTCGTTACGCCGGACGCGCGTCCGGCCCACATCTTGTTCATGTTCTGCCTGCTTTTAGAGCTTTCCCTGTTCGAGCAATGCCTGTACGGTCGTGGGGAGGCCCCAGAGGTTGATGAAGCCCTCCGCCTGGGCCTGGTCGTAGTCGCTCTCGCCGAACGTCACGAGGTTCTCGGAGTAGAGCGAGTAGGGCGAGGTCGTTCCGGCCGGGATGATGTTGCCCTTGTAGAGCTTGAGCTTTACGCTGCCGGTGACGTTCTTGTTGGACTCGTTCGCGAATGCCGTGAGAGCCTCCTGCAGCGGCGTGTACCACTTTCCGTTGTAGATCAGGTCCGCGTAGTCGACGGCCAGCTTCTTCTTCTCGTGGAGCGTGTCCTTGTCCAGGCACAGCATCTCGAGCTGCTCGTGAGCGAAGTAGAGGATGGAGCCTCCCGGCGTCTCGTATACGCCGCGGTCCTTCATTCCGACGAGTCGGTTCTCGACGATGTCGATGATGCCGATGCCGTTCTCTCCGCCGATCTTGTTGAGCTTGCGCAGGATGTCGGAAGCCTTCATCTTCTCGCCGTCGATAGCGACGGGAGCGCCTGCCTCGAAGTCGATGGTGACGTACGCGGGCTTATCCGGAGCCATCGCCGGAGATACTCCCATCTCCAGGAAGCCGGGCTTGTCGTACTGCGGCTCGTTCGTCGGATCCTCGAGGTCGAGACCTTCGTGGCTGAGGTGCCAGAGGTTCTTGTCCTTGGAGTAGTTCGTCTCGCGGGAGATCTTGAGGGGCACGTTGTGAGCCTCTGCGTAGTCGATCTCCTCCTCGCGCGACTTGATGCTCCACTCCCTCCAGGGAGCGATTATCGTCATGTCGGGGGCGAAGCGCTTGATCGCCATCTCGAAGCGCACTTGGTCGTTGCCCTTGCCGGTAGCGCCGTGAGCCACGGCGTCGGCGCCCTCGGCGATCGCGACCTCCGCGAGCTTCTTGCCGATGACGGGGCGCGCGAACGCGGTCCCCAGCAGGTACTTTTCGTACTTGGCGTCCATCTTGATGGACGGGATGATGATGTCGTCGACCATCTCGTCGGTGAGGTCGGCGATTATGAGCTTGGAAGCGCCCGTCTTGATCGCCTTCTCCTCGAGTCCGTCGAGCTCGCTGCCCTGTCCGACGTCGCAGGCGAGGGCTATGATCTCCGGGTCGTTGTAGTTCTCCTTGAGCCAGGGGATTATGATCGAGGTGTCGAGACCGCCGGAGTATGCCAGAACGATCTTCTTTATCTCTTCCTTTTTCTTTTTCATTTCTTTCCTCCAGATGTATAAATCTTGCATAAAAGATGCATAATCAACCGACTACTCGAATAATTTACTGCATAAATTACATAAAGTCAACCCCAAACGTGCATAATATGTAAATAAACGGCCGCGGCTGACGTCAATTATTCAAAACGGCAATAAACATGGCCGTATGTTGAATTCGGCCAGTTTCATTATTATAATATTTACGCAAGGGCAATAGCAATATAAAATCGCACAATATTATGGAAGATAATCTTAAATACACATCGTACGAATTCCTCGAACTGCTCAGTTCGAAACAGGCCGTCCCCGGCGGGGGCGGAGCCTCCGCGCTCGTAGGAGCGCTGGGCGCGGCGCTCGGGCTGATGGTCGGTAACCTAACGCTCGGAAAGAAGAAGTACGCCGGCGTCCAGGACGACATACAGGCCCTCATGGCCGATGCTCTGAAGCTCCGCGGGGAGCTCGCCGGCTGCGTCGCGGAAGACGCCGCCGCGTTCGAGCCTCTTTCTAAGGCCTACGGGCTCGACAAGGACGCGCCCGGAAGGGCGGAGACGCTAGAGCGCTGCCTTAAGGAGGCAGCGCGTCCTCCCATGAAGATCCTCGAGCTGTCGTGCCGCTGCATCGACCTTCTCGAAGGCTTCGCGGAGAAGGGCAGCAGGCTCGCGATCTCCGACGCCGCGACTGGCGCGGCGTTCTGCAGGGCGGCTGTCACGGGAGCGCTCATAAACGTAAAGGTGAACACCCGCCTGATGAAGGACGCGGCCTACGCGGCCGGCGTCGAGGAGCGCGCCGACGCGCTCGCGGCGGAATACGTAAAAAAGGCGGACTCGATAATCGGCGGAGTCTGCGGCAGACTGTAACAGAAAGGTATAGCGACAGATGAAGATCGTAAAGACGATCTGCCCCAACTGCGGAGCGGATCTTAAGGTCGACTCGTCATTCAGGAAGGTCACCTGCGAGTACTGCGGAAGCGAATTTCTCGTCGACGATTACGTGCAGCCCAGGGAACCGGAACCGAAGGAGGAGAGCCGGGCGTATCAGGAGACTGTGACGAGGGCGGATCCTTTTCCCTCGTACGAGAGTTACGCTCCCGCTCCTCAACAGCGCGGATGCCTCCGCACTGTCGGGCTGGTATGCCTTTGGGTGTTCTTCTTCCCGATAATGCTGTCGATCTGGATATGGAAGACAGACAGGATCCCAAACAACAAGGTAAAGATAGCCATACTCATAGTATTCTGGCTCTTCTGGCTCGGCGCCTGCGCCGGCTCGGGGAGCGAGGAGATAGCCGCGCATGCGCCGCGGATCCTTGTATAGGCTCGGGCGGCGGACCATTCACAGACACACAGACGAGGAGAAAAGTCATGGCCGGAAAAGAGACCTTTATAGCGAACAGCATGTCCGCTCAGGCGGGCCGCGCTGTATACCATCTCGTTCACGACGAGGAGACGAAGGATCCCATGGGGCTCCAGGAGAAGTTCATAATGGATCTTCTCAGGGACAACGCGGATACCGAGTTCGGCAGGAAGTACGGTTTCGCGGACATCGGCTCGATAGAGGAGTACAGGCAAAAGGTCCCCGTAGCCGTGTACGACGATCTGGCGCCTTACATCGAGCGGATGATGAACGGCGAAAAGAACGTGCTCACGGCGTATTCGTTCAACCACATGAACACCACCTCCGGCACCGTCGGAGCGCCCAAGTACATTCCGATGACGGACAGGCAGCAGGAGATCTTCCTTAAGTACAATTTCCTGTACAACAACGGTCTCAAGGCCGAGCTGCTCCCGCAGGAATGGATGGAGGGAAAGACTCTCTGCACCTCCGAGGGCACCTGCAGGACGCTCGACAACGGCATCACCGTGGGCTGCGCTTCCGCGAAGAACGCCGAGACCCTGAGCAGCGGCGAAAGCGTCCAGGCCCAGATGATGAGGGCGATATACACGTCTCCGGTCGAGGCGATGATCCCTGAGGAGGGGACTGATACAAAGTATCTTCACGCGCGCTTCGCGCTGACGGAGCCCGACGTCACAGGTGTTGTCACTGGCTTTTACAACATGCTCGCGCACCTGTTCCAGTACATCTCGGACAACCGCGAGATGCTCATCGACGACATCGAAAAGGGCACGATAAGCAGCGAAGTGAAGATGCCGGACGGCGTAAGAGAGCGCGTCCTTAAGCGCATACAGCCGATGCCGGAGCGCGCCGCGGAGCTGCGCGAGGCTTTCGCGGGCGGCGCGGACGAGCCGTTCTTAAAGAAGATCTGGAAGAAGCTCGTATACCTGAACGGCGCCGGAGGCGACGGTCTGGCCATATACGACGAAAAGATAAAGGAGAAGTTCTCGGGAGATCTCGTCCATAACGTGTACGCGGGTGTGACGGCCTCCGAGGGGCTCTGGTCAGTGCCCGCGGGCGTCGACACGCTCGATTCGGTCCTCGCCGCGGGCAGCGCGTTCATGGAGTTCCTTCCCGTCGACGCGGGCGACGACTTCAGCAAGTGCGTGCTCATGGACGGGCTCGAGGTCGGAAAGACTTACGAGCTGATAATAACGAACTGCTGCGGCCTGTACCGCTACCGCATGAGCGACGCCGTAAAGGTCACAGGATATCTGAACGACACGCCGCTGGTGCAGTTCAT
>JAEEVI010000180.1 GCA_016287035.1 Bacillota bacterium | reverse complement strand
GAGCTCTCCGCGCTCGACAATCTCAGGCTCTGGTACGGCAAAAGGGCGCTCGAGGAGAGCCTCGAAAGCGGATATCTGGCGGATCTGGGCGTCGGCGGTTTTCTGAAGACGAGGGTCGACAGGCTCTCCGGCGGGATGAAGAAGAGGCTCGTCATCGGATGCGCGATGGCAAAAGATCCGAAGATACTTCTGCTCGACGAACCGACGGCGGCGCTGGATCTCGCGGCGAAGGACGCTGTGCTCTCGCATTTCGGCCGCTTCTGCGCCCGCGGGGGGATAGCCGTCATCGCTACGCACGACCCTCTGGAGCTGGCGCTCTGCACCGAGTGGAACATCCTGCGCGGCGGCGTCCTTCATCCGCACGAATACGGCGGAGATCCGAAGGCGCTCGCGAAACTGCTTTAGATGAAGACCCGTTATTTTATATCACAGCTTAAAAGAGCGCTGGCGGCAGCTGCGCACGTGTTCGCGTTCACGCTGCTGCTGGCGCTCTGCGCCGCTCTTGCGGCGGCCGCGGCGCCGCGCGGGAACGCGCGGGAGCCCGTAAGGATCGGCGTCACCGGAAATACCGGCGACCGATACATCAGGACCGGTCTGGAGCTTCTCGGCGGATTCGATACGTCGCGGTATTCGCTGGCGTTCGAGATAATGGAGGAGGACGAAGCCGGGGCGGCGGTGAGGCGCGGCGAGATCGCGGGATATCTCCGCGTGCCCGAGGGCTTCGTGGAAGGTCTCCTCGACGGAAGCCGCGTTCCTCTCACGTTCGTTTCGGCCGGAGGGGCGGGGATAAGCGCGGACCTGACGAAAGAGATCGCTTCGGCTGTCTCCGGGATACTGCTCGAGACGGAGAACGCCATGTACGGCGTCCAGCGGTATTCCTACGACACGGATCCCTCGCGCGACTGGTACGCGGAGAGCATGATCCTTTTCGACAGATACGTTTCCGCAGTTCTTGACAGGAGCGAGCTCTTCGGCGTGGAGACCGTCGGCGTCACCGGGTCTCTCTCGCTGGCCGGCTCTCTTTTCTGCGGGATACTTACCGCGCTGATGATGATCTGGTGCATGGGCGCCGCGCCGTATTTCACCCGAAGGAGCAGGAGCCTCGGAGAGATCCTCCCGCCGCTCGGCGTTTCGGATCTCGCGCAGACCGTCTGCGAATACGTTCCTTTTCTGATCATGACGGCGGCAGGCGCGGCCTTCATAGCTGCCGCGGCTCTCGTCTTCGCCGGAAGATCCGGCTTATATATACCTGAGATCGCGGAGCGCGGCGCAGGCGCCGCGGCTTTCGCCGGATCCGTTATTCCGGCCGCTCTCGTGATATCCGCGATGTCCTTCTTCCTGTACGAGGCCGCGCGTGGCGCGTCTTCCGGACCGCTGCTGCAGTTCTTCAACGCCGCCGCCGAAGGGTTCGCCGCGGGGTGCTTTTATCCGGCGTCGTTCCTTCCGGGCGCGGTCCGCGCGTTCGGATCCGTCCTTCCCGCAGGCGCCGCGCTGCGCTGCGTCTGCGGTATACTGAACGGCAGCCCCTCCGCGAAAGACGCTGCCGCCGCTGCCGCGTGGGCGGCGCTGTTCATAGCGCTCAGCGCGCTGATGCGCAGGATCAGAAGGGAGGGATCGCTGTGAGAAGCGTCCTTCTCTGGTGCGCGCTGCTCATGAAGCGGCTGCTGAAGCGTCCCGCGTACATCGCAGTCCTGGCTGCCGTTCCGATCGCGGCGCTCGCGCTTTCGTGGGCGTCCTCCGCGGGAAGCGGCATCGTTACGGCCGGACTCGTCGCGAAGGGCTCCGCGGGCGGAGCTGAAGAGCGCGCCGCGCGCAGGCTCACGGAAGCCGGGAGCGCGATGAGGATCCTGACCTTCGACGGCGAGGAGGAAGCGTCGGCCGCTCTCCGCTCGGGAGAGATCGAAGCCGTATGGATACTCGGGGATCTCGAGGGTACGCTGCGCGCGGCCGCGCGCTCCGGGACAGCGGAGCATCCGATAAAGGTCGTCGAACGCGAGGACGATCCTCTTCTCGCGCTATCGCGCGAAAAGCTGTACGCCGCGATATTCCCGGAGCTGTCGTACGAGATATACGCGGACCTTATGGAAGACCGCTTCGGCGAGACGGACGGATCCGTCCTGAGGAGCTATTACGACACGCGAATAGTGACGTCGCGGATCATAGAGTTCGAGAGCGTCTCGGGCGGAGAGGATACAGGTCCGGGCTACATGCTGTCGCCGCTGCGGGGGCTCCTGTCGCTCATAGTGCTCGCCGCGGCTCTTTCGTCCGCGCTTTACAGCATAGGAGAAGTCAGGCGCGGAGCGTTCGTGTGGGCGGGAAGGCCCGCGATGTACGCCATACCGCTGCTGTCACACTTCCTCGCGGCGCTCGGAGCGGGCGCGGCGAGCCTTACGGCGCTTGCGGCCGGCGGCGTCCTCGGGAACGTCCTCGCTGAGATCGCCTGCATGACGGTCTTCTGCGCGCTCTGCGCGGTCTTCTGCGAGGCGCTTCGCCTCGTCCTCGGGACGGAGGAGCGCTTCGCCGCGGCGATCCCGGCCGCGATCATCCTTTCGCTGGCGCTCGCTCCGATATTCGTCGATATCCGCGGCTTCGCGCCGGTAAAGGCGCTGCTGCCGCCGTACTGGTATCTCATCTGGACGCGCTTCATATGACGTTTGCAAGCCGCGCCGGACTGTGCTATCATTTCGGACAGATCGAAACAAAAGGAGAAAGACATGGAATACACGTACAGGGTCTCGGGAGTATGCTCCCGCAGCGTCACATTCGACCTTTCCGACGACAATAAGGTCAGCGGTATAAGCTTCGTCGGCGGGTGCGACGGGAATCTCAAGGCGGTAGGCAAGCTCTGCGAAGGAAGAGACGCGGACGAGATAATAAATATCCTCAAGGGCAATACCTGCGGGCTCAGGAAGACGTCCTGCGCCGACCAGTTCGCGAGAGCGCTGGAGGCCGCGAAGGCGGAAAGAGCCTGAGCGCCCGCGGCGCGCCGCGCCAAAAACTCGCATTGACAATACGCCCGCACAGGGCGTATTATTTTTACAGGTTAGATCTTTAAGTTGGTCCCGAGAGGCCGGCAAGATTGAACATGTACGTCTCGGAATCTTTCCGGGTGCAATTCGCGAGTCTTGCCGAAAGGCAAGGCGCTTTTTTTAGGAGCGGTCATGACTTTCAAAGCACAGCTGATGACGCAGGAAGAGATGGACAGAGCCCTCAAGAGGATCGCCCATCAGATACTTGAGCACAACGCGGGCTGCGAAAACGTGGTCCTCCTCGGCATAAGGAGGAGAGGTGTCTCCCTGGCCGAAAAACTGGCAGGATACATCCTTCAGATAGAGGGCGCGGCGGTCCCCGTGGGAACGCTGGACATAACCCTCTACAGGGACGACCTGACGGAGCTTTCGGCTGAGGACGGCGCTGTCGTGAACAAGAGCAGCGTCGACTTCTCGATAAAGGGGAAGACCGTTATCCTCGTAGACGACGTCATCTACACCGGCCGCACGGTGAGAGCCGCGATGGAAGCCGTGCTGGCGCTGGGAAGGCCTTCCGGCATCCAGCTGGCGATCCTTATCGACCGGGGCCACAGGGAGCTCCCCATAAGGCCCGATTACGTCGGAAAGAACGTGCCGACCGCAAGGAGCGAGATCGTATCCGTAAAGGTCGATGAATTCGACGGCTGCACATGTGTCGATCTGTACGAGAGTTAGGAGAAAAAAGATGGAAGAGAAAACAGGAGCTATCTACAACGCGAAAGAGCTCGGCACCGGAAAGGTGCTCATACTCGGACTTCAGCACATGTTCGCGATGTTCGGCGCGACGGTACTCGTGCCGATACTCACGGGGCTCTCAGTTTCCGCGACGCTTTTGTTCGCGGGCCTGGCGACGCTTTTCATGCATTTCGTGACGGGCCGCAAGGTCCCCGTGTTCCTCGGATCGTCGTTCGCGTTCCTCGGGGGATACTTCTCCGTCAAGGCCATGGCGGTCGAAGCCGGCTACACTGAGTCCGAAGGTCTCGTATACGCCTGCGTCGGCATAGCCTGCGCCGGACTTCTCTATCTGATACTCGCGCTCATCTGCAAGGCGATCGGCGCGCACAAGGTCATGAAGTTCTTCCCGCCGGTCGTCACGGGTCCGATAATCATCGCGATAGGCCTCAACCTCGCTCCGTCGGCCCTCAACAACTGCTCCTCGAACTGGCCCATAGCTCTCGTCGCGATCGTGGTCGTCATAATCGCGAACATCTGGGGCAAGGGCATGATCAAGATAATCCCGATACTCCTCGGCGTCCTCGCGTCTTACATAGCCGCGGCCCTTACGGGCGGCGTCGATTTCAGCGGCGTGGCGGCCGCGCCGTGGATAGGTCTTCCCGTCCAGGGAGCGAGCACCGTCTTCTTCCTCATGCGCGGCGCCGACAGCGGCCTGCTGCTCTCCGCGATAATCACGATAGTTCCGATAGCCTTCGCGACCATGATGGAGCACGTCGGCGACATCTCCGCTATAAGCGGGACGGTCGGAAAGGACTTCATCGACGATCCCGGTCTTCACAGAACTCTTATCGGCGACGGCATCGGCACCACGATAGCGGCGCTCTTCGGCGCCCCGGCAAACACCACGTACGGTGAGAACACGGGCGTTCTGGCGCTCACGAAGGTCTACGATCCGTTCGTTATCGAGCTGGCCGCCGTTTACGCCATAGTGCTCAGCTTCTGCCCGAAGTTCGCGGCTCTGATCACCGCGATGCCCGCGGCGACGATCGGCGGCGTTTCGATCATCCTCTACGGAATGATCTCCGCCATCGGCATCAGGAATATGGTCGAGAACAACGTCAACTTCCAGGAGTCCAGAAACATCATCGTCGCGGCTGTCATCATAGGTCTCGCGCTCGGCATCAACTTCTCCGGTCTGCTCGGAGCCGACATAACCGCCGCGGGCAACAACGCCACGGGCGCGATCGCGTTCTACATCGGCAAGGTCAGGATCAGCCTCTCCGGTCTCGCGGTAGCCTCCATCGTCGGCATCGTGCTCAACGCGATCCTTCCCGGAAGGGACGACAGCTTCGCCGAAAGGCCGAACGACAAGCTCTCCGGTTCTCTCGGAAGATACTGATACGATAGAAACTTATAAGTTATAGATGAAAAGATTTGCGGTATTTCTGCTCATAACGGCCGTCCTCCTCTGCGCCTGCGGCGCCGCCTCGGGATCCGCGGAGGAGATGGTCAACAGCGCGATAGACGAGATATTGTCAGCGAAGCCCGCCAGCGCGGACGATCGCTATATCACGCTGTCCAAGGACGAGATAAAGGCGTACGGCGAGACGAGCAGCAACGTGTGGGAATTCCTTCAGAGGTTCTTCAGCGACGTCATAGTCTACAAGGACAAGGAGGGGAATTTCCGTTACGAGCCCGTCGATCCCGATCTTCCGCCCTCGTCCATCGACTGGGACAATCTCGTCAACGTGAGCGGCAGCACCAAGATAAAGGAGCTGGAATACGTCGTCGACGGCCTCACGACCTCGATAAAGGGCATAGACGTCTCCGCCTATCAGGAGGAGATCGACTGGGAGAAGGTCGCAGCCGACGGCGTGCGCTTCGCGATGATCCGCCTCGGCTACCGGGGATACGGGACAGGAAAGCTCGTCACCGACGCCAGGTTCATCGAGAACGCGCAGGGCGCCGCTGAGAACGGCATAGCCGTGGGCGTCTATTTCGTCACGCAGGCAACGAGCGTCGAGGAGGCCGAGGAAGAGGCCGCGTTCGTGCTCGAGACAGTAAAAGAGACCGGTGTAGAGATCACGTGGCCGATAGCGCTCGATCTGGAGGACGCCGGCTCCGACACGGCAAGGACAGCCCTGCTGACCAGAGACGAACGGACGGACTTCATAGTCGCGTTCTGCGAAAAGATAAAAGCTGAAGGCCACAGGCCGATGCTGTACGCCGCCATAAGGCGGTATCTGGAGGAGATGGATCTTTCGAGGCTCACGGACTACGACAAGTGGTTCGCGCAGTACTTCAACAGGCCGTTCTTC
>JAEEVI010000179.1 GCA_016287035.1 Bacillota bacterium | reverse complement strand
CGCGGAGCGGTCGCGTATGTCGGCCTCGTAGAACGGCACCTCGGCGCCGGTCAGCTCCGCGACGCGCGAAAGCGCTTTGCTGCTCGAGTTCGAGAGATTGTCGACGCAGACGGCGGAATGCCCGGCCTTCAGCAGTTCGACTATCGTGTGGGATCCTATGAAACCGGCTCCGCCGGTAACGAGTATGTTCATAAAAAGTCCTCCGTATCAGGGTAAGTCAATTATATATTAAACGCGCCGCCCGATAAAGGCGTATTAACGCCTTCTGAAATGTGATGATTGAACTTGCGGCCTTCGGCGGGTATTATTAATATGACGGATAATACACGCAGGCTGTCTCGGAACGGAGGATGAAAAATGGCAAAGGTCCTTTTGATAAACGGAAGTCCGCACGCGCGCGGCTGCACGGCGACGGCGCTGGAAGAGATGATAAAGGTCTTCGGTGAAGAGGGCCTGCGGACAGAACTCGTGCAGGTCGGAAACAGGGACGTCCGCGGATGCGTGTCCTGCGGCATGTGCAAGCAGAAGGGCAGATGCGCGTTCGACGATCTTGTCAACGAGACCGCTCCCGCGTTCGAGGAGGCTGACGGCCTCGTCGTCGGAAGCCCCGTCTATTACGGCTCCCCGAACGGTACTGTCCTGGCGTTCCTCGACAGGCTGTTCTACAGCACGCCGTTCTCAAAGCATATGAAGGTCGGCGCGGCAGTCGTATCCTGCAGGAGGGGCGGAAATTCCGCGTCGTTCGACGTTCTCAACAAGTATTTCACGATCTCGGGGATGCCTGTGGCGTCGTCGACGTACTGGAACCAGATACACGGCTTCAGCGCCGAGGACGCGAGGAAGGACCTCGAGGGGCTCCAGACGATGCGCAATCTCGCGCGGAACATGGCGTTCATGATAAAGGCGATCGCGGACGCGAAGGAGAAGTACGGGCTCCCGAAGCGCGAGTCCGGCGCGTTCACGAGCTTCCACGACGGAAAATAGCGGCGCTTTCAGAGGTAAGAGATGCTATCGATATTGATATACGGAATGGTCTATCTGGGCAGCGCCCTGATGGTCGTGAACATTCTCCGGTATATACAATACATACGGCACATACAGAAGAAAGGCGAGTGGGCGGACGAGCGTATGATAATCTACATTCCGCTCGTCCTTCTGGTCATGTTCCTGGTCGGATACCTCGTAGTAGGCGTGTTCGGCAGGCCGGACCTCGTCATCTCCGGGATACTCTTCTTCGGGAGCGTCTTCGTCGCTATCATCGTGGAGCTGCTGTGGCGTGTCACGAACCGCATACAGCAGAACGACCGGCTCGAGGCGGAGCTGCTGGCGGCCGAGGAGAGCAACAAGGCCAAGACCGTCTTCCTCTCCAGCATGAGCCACGAGATCCGAACGCCCATGAACGCGATCATAGGGCTCGACACCATCGCGCTGCGCAATCCGGACCTCCCCGAAGAGACGCGCGAGCAGCTCGAGAAGATCGACGCGAGCGCGAGGCACATGCTCGATCTGATAAACAACGTGCTCGACATGAGCCGCATAGAATCAGGCAGGATGGAGCTCGCAAGCGAGGAGTTCTCCTTCCGCGGGCTGGTCGAGCAGATAAACGCGATAACGACAGGCCAGTGCGAGGCCAAGGGGCTCGAATACGTGTTCGAGGAGCGCGGGCCCGTCGCCGAATACTACGTCGGCGACAGCACGAAGCTGAAGCAGGTGCTGATAAATATAATCGGAAACTCCGTGAAGTTCACGCCCGCCCCGGGCAGGATAAGCTTTACGGTCGACGCGGGACAGCCCTACGCGGGCCACTGCCCCGTCAGCTTCATAATAAAGGACACCGGCATCGGGATGGACGAGGCGTTCATTCCGAAGATCTTCGAGCCGTTCTCGCAGGAGTCCTCGGGCTCCACGAGCAGCTACGGCGGAAGCGGCCTGGGTCTTTCGATAACGAAGAACATCGTCGACATGATGAACGGCGATATATCGGTCAGCAGCGTCAAGGGCAGCGGGACGGAGTTCGTCATAAAGCTGACGCTTTCGGCCGCGGAGCGCGCGCGGGAGGCGGCGGAGCCCGCGTCGGCGAAGGCCGCCGGACCCGGATCCGCCGAAGGAGCCGCGCAGGCACCGGCGGGCATGCGCGTGCTGATCGCCGAGGACATCGACCTCAACGCGGAGATACTGGCGGACCTGCTCGAGCTGGAGGACGTGGCGTCCGACAGGGCGGAGAACGGCCGTGCCGCCGTCGAGCTCTTCGAAAAGAGCGGGCCGGGCGCGTACGGCGCGATCCTCATGGACATGAGGATGCCGGTGATGGACGGCCTTGAGGCCGCGAAGGCGATAAGGGCTCTTCCGAGGCCCGACGCCGGGACGGTGCCTATAATAGCGCTCACCGCGAACGCTTTCGAGGAGGACGTCCGGCGCTGCCTGCAGGCCGGCATGGACGCGCACCTGTCGAAGCCCGTGGATCCGGATCAGCTCTTCGAGGTGATCCGCTCGCTCACAGCGCCGCGCGCAGCGGGATCATAATACAGATATTGCTCAGGAGAAAAGACATGACGACCCCGGAACTCTACGAACTTATAGGCGGAAACTACGAGCACGCGCTCCAGATCATGCGCAAGGACAAGATGATCGGCAAGTACGTGCTGAAGCTGGGCAGCAGCGACCTGAACGAACGGCTCCGCGCCGCGGCGGAGAGCATGGACGCCGCGCAGATCTTCGAGAGCGCCCACGCGATGAAGGGCGTCTGCGGCAATCTCGGGCTCGACGCTCTCGCGGAAGCCGCGGGCGAGATCACCGAGGAGTTTCGCCCCGGCAGCGTCCGCAGGCTCCCGGACGACGAGGTCAGGGCGAAGCTCGCCGCGCTCGACGCCTTCTACGAGCGGACGCTCGAGGGCATCCGCCGATACGAAACCGAACTTGAAGAACAGGCTTGATAAAAATGCTCAACACTGAAAAAGAAGGCGCGCAGGGCACTCTCAAACGCTACCTTTCGCCGCTGGGAGCGTGGGCTCTCGCTTTCGGCTGCAGCGTCGGCTGGGGCTCCTTCGTAATGCCCGGCACGACGTTCCTGCCCGTGGCGGGACCTGCCGGAACGGTCATCGGGATCGCGGCCGGCGCGCTCGTGATGCTGATCATCGGCGTCAATTACAAATACATGATGACGCTCCACCCCGACGCGGGCGGCGCCTTCTCCTACACCAAAACAGTCTTCGGATACGACCACGGCTTCATCTGCGCGTGGTTCCTCATACTCACGTACGTAGCGATAATATGGGCGAACGCGACGGCTCTGCCGCTCATCGCCCGCAACCTGCTCGGGTCGGCGTTCATGTTCGGCCCGAACTACGTCATAGCGGGCTTCCACGTCTACATGGGCGAGGTCCTGCTGGCCGTCGTCTTTCTCGTGATCGCCGGGATCCTCTGCTTCCGCAGCGGTTCGGCGAATTTTGTCCAGATCGTCATGGCCTGCGCGATGTGCGCCGGTATAGCCGTCTGCTTCTTCGCTTCGCTCAGGAACGGCAACGCCGGAGCCTCGGCGTTCGAGCCGGCGTTCGCGCCTGACAGCGTTCCCGCGCTCGGCGTCCTCAACATCGTCTGCCTCGCCCCCTGGGCCTACGTCGGCTTCGAGTCGATATCGCACTCCGCGGGAGAGTTCCGCTTCGAGCCTAAAAGGTCGGGCGGCGTGATAATCCTCGCGGTCGTCGCGGCGGCCGCCGCTTATTCGCTTCTGGCGCTCACAGCCGTCACCTCCGTGCCCGCGCGCTTTTCGGGCTGGCCGGAGTACGTCGCCGGCATCGGGGAGCTTTCCGGCATCGAGGGGCTCCCGACCTTTTACAGCATAGAGACGGCGCTCGGCAGCGCCGGAGTCGTCATCCTCGGGATCACGGCGCTCGGCGGGATCGTCACGGGCCTCATCGGCCATTACGTGGCCTCGAGCCGCCTCATCTACGCGATGAGCGAGGACGACATGCTTCCCGGATGGTTCGGAAGGCTGAACGCCGCGCGCGTTCCGCGCAACGCGGTCGTGTTCCTGATGTGCGTCTCCGTCGTGCTTCCGTTCTTCGGGCGCACGGCCGTGAGCTGGATAGTCGACGTGACGACGATCGGAGCGGCGATAGTGTACGGCTACACGTCCGCGTCCGCGTTCGTGAGCGCGCGCAGGAACGGCAGGCCCTTAGTCGTCCTGACAGGAGCCGCGGGGCTCGCGCTCTCTGTCCTGTTCGTGCTCTACTTCATGATACCGAACCTGCTGGCGGTCACCACGCTCTCGGTGCAGTCCTATTTGATACTCGCGGCGTGGAGCATCCTCGGGTTCTTCACGTTCCTGGCGATGTTCAGGCGGGACAGCCGCAGGCGCCTCGGCAACACCACGGCAGTGTGGGTGATCCTGCTCGCGCTGATAATCGCGACGTCCACGATCTGGGCGCGTCAGGCGACGAACAACGCGACGGAGTACGCGATCGCTCCCATGAAGTCTCATTACGAAGAGATAATACGGCGCGACGGCGACGATTCGCTCTCGCCGGAGGAAAGCGAGTCCTACTACTTCCTTCAGAAGGCTCTCGGCGAGATAGAGGATTCCGTGACGAGGAACCTGCTGGTGCAGGCGGGGCTCATAATCGTGTCGCTCGGCAGCATATTCAGCATCTACCGCATGCAGCAGAAGCGCAGGGAGCAGATCGAGGTCGAGAAGCTCCTCGCCGAGGAGAACAGCCGCGCCAAGACGAGCTTCCTGTCGAACATGAGCCACGAGATACGCACGCCGATGAACGCGATAATCGGCCTCGACAACATCGCGCTGCAGGATCCGGACCTTCCGCCGCGCACGCGCGAGCATCTCGAAAAGATCGGTTCGAGCGCGCGTCATCTGCTCGACCTGATAAACGACATACTCGACATGAGCCGCATAGAGTCCGGGCGCATGGTCTTAAAGAGCGAGGAGTTCTCGCTCCGCGAGCTCGTCGGCCAGATAAACGTTATAATAAACGGACAGTGCCAGGAAAAGGGGCTGGAATACGTCTGCCGGATTGGCGACGGCCTGGACGACTGCTACGTGGGCGACGACGTGAAGCTGCGGCAGGTGCTGATAAACATCCTCGGCAACGCCGTGAAGTTCACGAACGCGCCGGGAACGGTCTCGTTCGACGTCGGGCAGCTCCCGGGCTCCGGGGATACGCGGGTCCTGCGCTTTACGATGAAGGACACCGGCATCGGCATGGACAAGGCCTTCATCCCCAAGCTGTTCGAGTCGTTCTCGCAGGAGGACTCGACGACGACTAACCGCTACGGCGGCAGCGGCCTGGGAATGGCTATCACGAAGAATCTCGTCGAGATGATGGAGGGCGGGATAGAGGTCGACAGCGAGAAGGGCGTCGGCACGACGTTCACCGTGACCGTTCCGCTCCGCGCTTCCGGCTGCGCGCCCGAGGACTGCGCGGCGCCGGCGGAGGATGCCGCCGCGGACCTCGCGGCACTGCGTCTGCTCCTCGCCGAAGATATAGAGATAAACGCCGAGATATTGACGGACATCCTCGAGATGGAGGACATGACCGCCGACCGGGCCGGGAACGGGCAGGAGGCGGT
>JAEEVI010000178.1 GCA_016287035.1 Bacillota bacterium | reverse complement strand
CGAAGATGTAGAAGAAGACGACGGAGTCGACCATCATCGTTACGTTATCCTTCGTGATCACCGGCTGCGGCTCGAAGTCCGCGACCTGCTCCTTGAGGGAGACCTTCTTGATGACCCTGTAAAGGATGGGGACCTTGACGTGAAGCCCCGCGTTCCAGGTCTCCTTGTACTTTCCGAGCATCTCCACGATCCACGCGTTGGCCTGCGGAACTATGCAGATGCAGCGCAGGAACAGGACGAGCAGCATGATGATGAGTATCGCTAAAAAAACTACAAAACCTAAACCGGCCATACCCAATACCTCCTGAAATGTGTGACCAAGGCGGCTCCGCGGCATTGCGGGCCGCTCTAATGATAATTATACGACGGCGCGGCATGGCGTTACAATCGGCTTAAACGACTTGTAAACAACATGTAATTTGTATAGAATATGTGTGCTTATAATCGCCGGTCCGCCGTAAAAAATAAGGAAATGGAAAGAAAATACGCGATCTTCGATCTCGACGGCACGATACTCTATACGCTGGAGGATCTGCAGGGCAGCCTCAATTACGCCCTCGCGCGGGCGGGCCTGCCGCTGCGCACGGCGGACGAGGTCCGCAGGTTCGTCGGGAACGGGATCAGGAAGCTCATCGAGCGCGCCGCGCCGGACGTTACGGACCGGGCGGAGCTCGACGCGATATATAAAGATCTCAAATACTACTATGAAACGCATCCCTGGGACACGACGCGCGTCTACCCGGGCATAAGCGAGCTGATGCATACGCTCAAGGCGTGCGGATGGCGCATCGGAGTAGCGTCGAACAAGGACGACTCGCTGGTAAGGCTCCTCATGGCGCATTTCTTCCCCGGGCTCGTGGATTTCGCCATGGGCTTCCGCGATGGCATGCGGAGAAAGCCGGATCCCGGCTCCGCGCTGGCGGTCCTTGAAGTGCTCTGCGGCATAGCGGGGCCGGAGGACGTTTTCCCTCTCGAGCTCTCGCCCGGGCAGCAGGCGGAACTGCAAAAGGCAAAGGCCGCGGCGACCTATATCGGCGACAGCGAGGTCGACGGACAGACGGCTGAAAACCTCGGCGTCGAAAGCGTCATAGTGTCGTGGGGCTTCAGGACGGAGGAGGAGCTCGCCGCCTGCGGCGCGGGGCCCGCCGTTTCGAACTGCTCGCAGCTCCTTCGGCGCATCATGAAGATAAAATAAAGGGACTCAAAATGGACTTTTCCGTAGCTTTCAACAACGTTCTCATAACTCTTCTTTACATAATCCCCGGCTACGCGATGTGCAAGATGAAGAAGACCGGTCCGAAGGATCTGGCGGGCATATCCGGCATCCTTCTGTTCGGGCTCTCTCCCTGCATGGTCGTTGCGTCGTATCTCAGCCTCGAGTACGACTTCGAAAAGCTCAAGGAGATATTCGCGTTCGCGATAGTCGCCGTGATCGCGGAGGTCCTCTTCATGGCGATCCTTTATCTCGCGCTCCGCAAAAAGTACGCCGACAGCAAGTACCGCATCTTCACGATCGCCTCGACGCTCGGAAACGTCGGATACTTCGGGCTGCCCATCATAAAGGCGTTGCTCCCGAACAACCCCGAGGTCGTCTGCTATTCGTCCGGCTACATCGTGGCGATGAACGTCCTCGCCTACACTATGGGCGTCTACTGCCTCACGGAGGACAAGAGCTATATATCCGCCAAAAAGGCGATAGTGAACCCGATGGTGCTCGGTCTCATAGCGGCCGTCATACTGTACTTCGCGCGCGCGAACACGTGGATGCCGGTGCCCGTCATAAAGGCTGTGACGGTGCTCGGCGACATGACGACGCCCGTAAGCATGATCGTCCTCGGCATAAGGCTGGCGACGGTATCGCTGAAGAAGCTGTTCACGCGGCCGTTCATATACGTTATCTGCGCGTTCAAGCTGTTCGTATTTCCGGTCTTCGCCTACGCGCTCGTGTATTTCCTGCCGTTCTCGGATCCTTTCAAGTACAGCGTGCTGATACTTTCCGGCGCCCCGTGCGCGTCCATCATACTTATGCTCGCGGAGCTGCATCACTCCAACGAGGAGCTCGCCGCGAACTGCTTCCTGGTGTGCACGATGCTGTCGATAGTGAGCATCCCGATACTTACGCTCCTTG
>JAEEVI010000177.1 GCA_016287035.1 Bacillota bacterium | reverse complement strand
TTTCATATCGTCCACCGCCTTTGCTACATGACCGTCTTGAGATACTCGTGGATATCGGCGTAATCCCGCTTCGGGGGATCCATCTCGCTCGCATCCGGAGTCTTCATGTACTGCGTCAGCGCGCCGTCCTCCAGCCTGTGGCAGATCCGCTTCGCGTATTCCTGCCTGACCTGCGGGAAGTCGCTCCTTATATGCGTGCCTCTGCTCTCTTTTCGCATCCGCGCGGCCGTGACGCCGCACTTTACGAGAAGCTGAAGGTTCCGCAGCTCAAGATAGTGCAGGTAATCGGTGTTGTAGCGCCTGTCCTTCGACTCTATGAAGACGTCTCCGAGGGCGCCGCCTATCTCGTCGGTCTTTTCGAGCGCGGCGTTCAGGCCGGCTTCGCTGCGTATAAGCCCGAAGCCGGAGTCCGCGGCGTCGTTGAGCCCGCGCAGCAGCGTCTGCGAGCGTTCGCCCTTCGCGCTGCCGAACACGCTCTCGGCGTCTTTTACGATCGCTTCAGCCTGCGCCTGCGCGTCGGAGAGACCGTTCCGCTTCGCGTATTCCGCGGCGGAGAGCCCAGCCCTGTAACCGTGCGCCAGCATCTCGGAAAGGCCGTCGCCGGCCCTGAAGGCGCCGAACAGGCCGCTCGTCGTCTCGCCCGCCGCGTACAGTCCCTCGACGCCCGTGAACATGTTCTCGTCCACGATGACGCCGCCGTTGCTGTATTCGTTGGCGAGGGCGAACTCCAGCCTGCGCTCCCTGAGTATCATGTCGCGCAGCGCGATCACGTCGTAGCCGTTGTATTTTCCCTTTGGATGCCAGTGCCCGTAGTGCGCGAGGAAATGATCGAAAGCGTCGATTATCTCCTGATCGCTCCGCGCCGAATAGTCGAAGAAAAGACCGCCGCGCATGGCGTCGGCGTCCGTTCCCATGCTCCAGAAGCTGCTGTATATCAGCTTCATCGCCTTGTTGCTCCCGGGCATGCTGTCGAACGGAGGTGGAAGCTCGATCTTTCTGCCGCTTTCGTCGACCACGTCATACTTGAGAGGCATGAATATTGGTATCGTGAACAGATACGGCATTATCGAGCCTCGCATCATGAGCGGGCTCACGGCCGTCGGTATGTAAAGCAGGAACTCCATGTCGGCTATGTCCGCGCCGGCGCGCAGCGCCATCGCCATCCCGTCGCCCTTCGCGTCCGTTATCGTGTTCTTGAGGCTGTAAGGCTGATACCCTCCTGTCGCCAGAACGACGGCCTTCGCCTCGACGTAGATGTAAGTGCCCTTATAGATGTCGAAGCCGACCGCTCCGCAGACCCTGCCGTCCTTTTTTACGAGATCGACGGCCATCACGTCGGAGAGGACCTTAAGACCTTCCGTCTCCTTTATGCCCTCGGATATCGTCCGCGCGATGCTGTTTCCGGACACCGCGTAGATCGAGCCCTTCGCGCCGAAGAGCATCGGCTGCGACGCCCTTTCGGCCCAGTCCTTGAACGTTTTGAACATGTGGGGCACGTCGGTGACGAACTGCCTCGCCAGCTTCTGCTCCCCGATGAAGAACGAATGCGTTATGATCCTCTTCATCAGGTCTTCCGGCTTATAATTCTCGTTCGCGTCGGGCTCGCCGAGCACGTATTTGCAGCTGTAGCCGTCTATTCCGAAGCCTCCGCCGACCATCACGGCGTTGCCGCTCCTTCCGGCCCTGCCCTTGGACATCATGACGACGGAGCATCCCTGCTTCGAGGCCATGTACGCCGCCGACGCGGCAGCGCCCGACCCTCCGACGCAGAGTATGTCGCACTGGATCCTTTCGATCATCCTAAAGACCCCTTATCCCTTTCTCGTAAGGCGGAAGATGCAGTGCTCGTCGCCGTTGCCCTTGCATTCCGGCCTGTCGAGCTCGAATCCGAAGCTGCCGTAGATGACGTAGTCGATCGGGCAGTAGAGCGAGCCGACCTTCGCGCCCATCTCGCCGTACTTCTTCCAGACCTCGTCGAACAGGCAGCTGTGGCAGACGCTCCCGCCGGGGATCTGCTCGTTCTTCCAGCCGCAGCTGGGCATGTCGCGCACGGAGAAGAACGC
>JAEEVI010000176.1 GCA_016287035.1 Bacillota bacterium | reverse complement strand
TTGTCGCCCGAGCCGGAGGTCAGGTCGCACAGCGAACCTATAAGATCCGTGAGCTGGCGGGGCGTGGTGCCTTCGGAGGCCATATTTCCCTTGAGGTCTGCGTCCTTCTTCTGTATGGACTCCTTGATCGCCGCCTTGAGCTCATCGCCGGAGAGGCCTGCGAAATCGTTGTCCGCGAGATACTTGAGTTTCAGTTCGTTGGGCGTTCCCGCGAGGCCCGCGGTATATGCCGGGGATACGACCGGATCGGCCAGCTCCCATATCTTACCGACGGGATCCTTAAAAGCGCCGTCGCCGTAGACCATTACTTCGATGGTCTTACCGGTCGCCTCGAACAGTTTTTTCTGTATGTCCTCAACGAGCCACTGGCTGTCGTTCGGGAAAAGCTTTATCGTCTCTTCGGTCGCTTTGTTGGAGCCGAGCAGACCGTACTTGCTGTTGAATCCGCTGCCGTCGACAGGCTCCGTGAGGATGTCGTCCATGCTCAGCACCTTCTCGGCGCCTGCCTTGAGCAGCCTGCGCTTCGTGCGGGCACGGGTGTGGATATCGCAGGCGATGACGTTCTTCGTATAGTCGAGTATCGCCTCCGCGTGGTTCGCGAATATGACCTCGGCCTCGCAGCCGCATCCGCGGATGAGCTCGAGATAGTAGGATACGTAATCGATGCCGGTGAACGGATGCACCGGATACCCGAAGGCGGCCCTGTACTGCTCCTCGCTGAGCACGTCGCTCCAGGGGTTGACCTCCTTCTCGTCCAGCAGATCCTCGTCGAAGAGATGGTTGCCCACCTCGTCGGAGGGGTAGCTGAGCATGAGGTATATCTTTTTCATGCCCTTCGCGATGCCGCGCAGGCAAATGGCGAAGCGGTTGCGCGAGAGGATCGGGAATATGACGCCGACCGTGTCGCTTCCGATCTTGGCGGCGACGTCTTTCGATACCGCGTCGATGGAGGCGTAGTTTCCCGCGGCGCGCGCGACGACGGATTCAGTCACCGCGACGACGTCCCTGTCGTTCAGGGGGAACCCCTCGCACTTTGAAGCGTTCAGGACGCTTTCCGCCACGATGGCGGCGAGATCGTCGCCTTCCCTGATGATCGGGGCGCGGATACCTCTGGATACTGTTCCTACTGTTCTCATTGTGACTCCTCCAGGAATGTCAGAGATTTATGAAATACCGCCGCCAGGGCGGTAATCACATCAGATGAATCTGCAGATCTTCGCGACCACCGGCACCCAGAGGCTGATGATTATCACGAGCCAGATCTGGAGCGGGAGCGTGACCCTTATCATATCTGCGGGCGTGTAGTTTTCGGTCTCGTAGGTGAGACGGGTCACCGCGTCCTTCGGAAGGAGATAGCAGTTGCATGCGCAGAGACCCAGCGTCATGACCGCTACAGCGGGCGACAGCCCGCATGCGGCGGAGAACGCGCAGAGCAGAGGCGCCGCGATCACCATGATGACCGGGGCCGAAGGCAGGAGAGCCAGCAGGACGAACGTGAGAAGGGCGCATACCGCGACGGCCGGCACTGCGGCGAAGTGGGGATGTCCGAGCGTTCCGGCCAGGGCGTTCACTATCCCGGCGTCAGCCATGGCTCCGCTGAGCGACATGAGCGTTCCCGCGAGGAAGAAGGGGTTCCAGTCCATATCCCGCAGGAAGTTCTTCATGTCCAGGATGCGGATCCCGGGGAGGAAGAACACGCATGCTCCAAGCAGCGATACCATCACGATGTCCAGAGCGGGGATCCAGGAGGAAGCGATCCAGAGGATCACCATAGCTCCCGTTATCACGAGGACCTTCTTTTCCTGCGCGCTGACTTCGTCCGGCACGGCGAGGGAGTTCAGGAACGAACGCATCGTTCCAGCGTCGACCTCACGCGGAGCGAAGATCTTGAGGATGAGTATCCATGCCACGGGCAGCGCGAATATCGCGAGCGGGATCCCGGCGCACAGCCACTGTACGAAAGATATGCTGTTGCCGGTCAGCTTTTCGAGCATCGTAATGGCGTAGACGTTGAGAGAGCTCCCGACCGGGGTTATCATGCCGCCGATCATAGTGGCGACGGGGATGCCCACCATGAAAGCGCGTCCGGCGCGCTGGCGCTGGCCGTCTTCGTGATAGAGGTCGAGGAAGCTGAGCGCTATGGCCATGAAGATGGCGCAGGTGGCCATGTTGGAAGTTATCGAGGAGAGGATCGCGGCGCCGAGCATCATCGTGAGGAGCATGCTCTTTATGCTCTTGCCGAACGACTTGAGCAGCATGACGAGTATGCGGCGCGAAAGCGGTATCTTTGCATAAGCCTGCGCGAAGGCCGCGGAGGCTATGACGAACAGCGGCACCCGCGTGGCAAAGCCGGAGAGCGCCCCGGAAAAGCCTTTGGTTATCCCGAGCAGCGGCATCAGGACTATGCACAGTACGCACGCCGTTACGGGATGTATCGCTTTGGTGAGAATTATGACCAGAAGGGCGACTGCCATTGCGATCGCGGTCACGCCCGCCCTCGCTCCCGATTCCGCGGCGGGGATAAGGAACGACGCGGCTATGATAACGACTGCGGCGGCAATGCCTATCAGCTTGTTTCTTTTCACGTTCAGGCCTCACTTTCGTATGAAGCATAGGCGGCGGGGACCCTTTTATACCGGCGTCCGGCCGCAGTTTAGTATATATTTTATTGACAATGTTGTCAATAAAACCGGCGTGCTCAGAACCCCAGCAGCCTGCCCGCCTGATACACCAGAGCGGACACGATATACGCGACGATTATCTGCCATGCTACGGACATCCCTGTCCACTTGAGGCTGTTCATCTCCTTGCGGATCGCCGTTACGGCGGCGACGCACGGGACGTACAGAAGCACGAACACGAGGAACGAGAGGGCCGACAGCGGGGTAAAGCCCGTCATCGCGGAAGCTACCGCGGCGCCCGCGGCTGTGATGGAAAAGCCGTAGAACATGCTGAGGGAGGAGACAACCGCCTCCTTCGCGACGAAACCTGTCAGGAGCGCGACCGCCGCCTGCCATACCGGGAAGCCCTGCGGCTTGAACACGGGAGCGATAAAGTTGCCTATGGCGGCTAGTATGCTCTCCGACGCGTCCTCAGTCATATGCAGGCGTATATCGAAGCTCTGGAGGAACCACAGCACGATGCTCATCAGAAGCAGGACCGTTCCGGCCTTCACGAGGAAGCCCTTCACTTTCTCCCAGACGTGGAGGATCGTGTTGTGCAACGAAGGCATCCTGTACGGCGGAAGTTCCAGAACGAAAGCCGCGTCTTCGCCCTTGAACAGGGTGTTTTTGAATATCAGTCCGGATACGACCGCCATCAGAAGGCCGAGGACGTACAGACAGAAGACGACGAGCCCCGACCACGCTCCGAAGAACGCCGACGTTATAAGTCCGTAGACCGGCAGCTTTGCGGTGCAGCTCATGAACGGGATGAGCATTATCGTCATGCGTCTGTCCTTCTCGTTCTCCATCGTGCGGGCGCCCATGACGGCCGGCACGCTGCAGCCGAAGCCCATGAGCATCGGTATGAACGCCTTGCCCGAGAGGCCGAAGCGGCGCATCAGCCGGTCCATTATGAAGGCGGCCCTGGACATGTATCCGGAATCCTCCAGGAGCGACAGGAAGAGGAACAGGAGCGCGATCTGAGGAAGGAAGGTCAGGACGCCGCCGACGCCCGAGACGATGCCGTCGCATATGAGGCTCACGAGCCATCCCGCCACGGACAGGGACTCGAGGCCTCTCCTCAGCCACACAGCGACCACGCTGTCGATGAGATAGGCGACTCCGTCCGACAGCCAGGAACCCACCGGACCGAACGTTATGGCGAAAACGATCAGCATCGTGAGCAGGAACACGGGAACGGCGAACACCTTATGGGTCACGATCCTGTCGATCCTGTCGCTGACCGTCGCCGCGTCCGGCGCGCGTCCTTTCTTGACGGACATCTTGACTATGTTCTCTATATACGCGTAGCGGCTGTCCGCTATGAGCGTCTCGCGGTCGCCGAGATCGCTGGAGCTCTCGTACTCCCTTGCGATCTCCTCGACACGGCTTTTGGTCTCTTCATCGAGATCCAGCGCCTTTTCGACTATGTAGTCTCCTTCGAGGAGCTTTATCGACGCCCAGTGGGCAGGGAGCCTGACAGCGTATGCGCGGTCATGGATGAGCGCTCCCACGCGGTGATGTATCTCATGGGTATACTCGTCGTACAGGTCGTCGGGCTCGAGATTGAAGCCCACGTGCATCTGCATGTGCGCGACCTGCAGAAGTTCGTCCAGATTCTCCCCCGTTTTAGCTGAGATCGGCACTACCGGGACGCCCAGTTCCTTGGACATCCTGGCGACGTCTATCTCGTCGCCCGCCTTTCTCGCCTCGTCCATGAAGTTCAGCGCGACGACCATCGGGCGCTCCAGCTCCAGGAGCTGTATCGTCAGATACATGTTGCGCTCTATGTTTGTGGCGTCGACGATGTCGATGATCGCGTCGGGCGGCTGCTCTCCCTCACCCGCGCCGATGATGTAATCGCGCGTGACAATCTCCTCCATTGAGTACGGGGAGAGCGAATATATGCCGGGCAGGTCGACGATGGTGACTTCGCGGTCGCCTATCTTCGCCGTGCCCTCCTTCTTCTCGACGGTCACTCCCGGCCAGTTCCCCACGTACTGGTTCGAGCCGGTGAGAGCGTTGAACAGCGTGGTCTTGCCGCAGTTGGGGTTGCCCGCGAGGGCGATGTACATCCTTCTGGCGTCGTGCGCCTCATGGTCGTAGCGCGCCGGATGCTCCTCGTATTCGTGGGCGTGTTCGAGGTTCATCTGCATGAGCGTCTCGCGGGAGAGCGTATGTGCGGGGAGCTTTTTCCTTTTCCGCTCCGCGGCCGCGCTGGTCATTTCTATCTGCCGCGCGTCCTCCTTGCGTATGGAGAGCTCGTAACCGCGCAGGCATACCTCTATCGGATCGCCGAACGGCGCTATCTTTTTTACCAGTATCTCCGTGCCGGGCGTGAGTCCCATGTCCACGAGCCTGCGCTTCACGGACGCGGATTTGTTGCCCACGGAGCTTATCGTCCCCCGCTGCCCCGGGTAGAGATCCTCCAGGGTGCGGGTCTTCTCAGTTGCCGCCATATGCGAACTGTCCTCTCTTTTCAAAGCTTCCGCGCCCCTTTGCGGGGCGCGGATGAGCGTTAAGCATCTTTTCTTCAGACGTTGAACCGGAACAGCGTGACGTCGCCGTCCTTCATCACGTAATCCTTGCCCTCCGAACGCACGAGGCCCTTTTCCTTGGCGGCCGTCATGCTGCCGCAGGCTTTGAGGTCGTCGAAGGCGACGATCTCCGCCCTTATGAAGCCGCGCTCGAAGTCGGTGTGTATCTTTCCCGCGGCCTGAGGGGCCTTGGTCCCGTTCTTTATGGTCCATGCGCGCACCTCGTCCGGTCCGCACGTGAGGAAGGATATAAGGCCGAGGAGCGAATAGGAGCACTTTATCAGACGGTCGAGTCCCGATTCGTGGAGCCCCAGTTCCTCGAGGAACATCTCTCTGTCCTCCGGATCGAGCTCGGCTATCTCCATCTCGGTCTTCGCGCAGATGGGGAGCACGCTTGCGGACTCGCTGTCGGCGAGTTTCTTCACGGCTTTATAATAATCGTTGGATTCGTAGTCGGCTATACCGGCTTCGTCCATGTTCGCAGCGTATATCACGGGCTTGAGCGTCAGCAGGTCGGAAGTGGCTATGAGCTCCGCGTCTTCCTGGTCGCATTCGAAGCTGCGCGCGGAAGCTCCGCCGTCCAGGTGATCCCGCAGCCGTTCGAATACTTCCGCCTCGTGCAGGAACTTCTTGTCGCCGCCTTTAGCGGCCTTCTTCGCCTTTTCTATCCTGCGGTCGACCATCTCCATGTCCGCCATGATGAGCTCTATGTTGATTATGTCTATGTCGCGGAGCGGATCCGTCCCGCCTTCGACGTGGATGACGTTGTCGTCGTCGAAGCAGCGGACGACGTGGACGATGGCGTCTGTCATCCTTATATTGCTCAGGAACTTGTTCCCGAGGCCCTCGCCCCTGGACGCGCCCCTGACGAGGCCAGCGATGTCGACGAACTCGATGACTGCAGGCGTGTACTTTTTCGGCGAATACATCTCCGCCAGATAATCGAGCCGCTCGTCCGGCACGGTCACGACGCCCACGTTGGGATCGATGGTGCAGAACGGGTAGTTGGCGCTCTCGGCGCCCGCGTTCGTTATGGCGTTGAAAAGGGTAGATTTTCCGACGTTCGGAAGTCCGACTATTCCTAGCTTCATGTCACTTTCTCCATTCGCTCACACAGGGTATACGGCGGGCGGCGCACCGCTCCGGAAAACGTTATTTCAATAAGAATATTCTAGCATTAAATCAATCACTGTCAAACACTATTTGCATCGATTGTCGGTTGACATCACGCCTGCATTCAAATAGGATATGTGTAAAAGGAGGGCTGTGCCCGTGCTTGTCGGAAACGTCGAAATTTCATCAAAGGCATGGCTCGCGCCGATGGCGGGCGTATGCGACCGCGCCTTCCGCGCCGTCTGCCGCAGTTTCGGCGCGGGCATGACCTGCAGCGAGATGGTCAGCGCGAAAGCCCTTGTCTTCGGAGACGAAAAAACCAAGACCCTGCTCGCCCTCTCTCCCGACGAACACCCTGCCGCCGTGCAGATCTTCGGTCACGAGCCGGAATGCATGGAACGCGCCGCCGCGATCGCGGCGGAAGTATCCGGCGCGGATATCATGGATATCAACATGGGGTGTCCCGTCGGTAAGATAGTCAAAAACGGCGACGGCTGCGCTCTGATGCGGGATACCGCTCTCGCCGCGGAGATAGTCAGGGCCGTCCGCCGCGGATGCGGGCTTCCGGTCACGGTCAAGTTCCGCAAGGGCTGGGACGGCGGCAGCGTTAACGCCGTCGATTTCGCCCGTGCCATGGAGGACGCGGGCGCTTCCGCCATCGCCGTGCACGGAAGGACGCGGGTGCAGATGTACTCCGGAGTGGCCGACTGGAACATAATCCGCGACGTCAAAGCCGCCGTTTCGATCCCCGTCACGGCAAACGGAGACGTCTTCTCCGCCGACGACGCGCTGCGGATGTTCCGCCACACGGGCGCGGACGCGGTGATGATAGGGCGCGGCGCTTTCGGGAACCCCTGGATATTCGGACAGATCAACGCCGCTCTTTCCGGTCTTCCCGTTCCGGAGCCTCCGACGCTTTCTGAACGGCTCGATACCGCCGTGCGCCATATCGAGCTCGCCGCCCGGCTCAAAGGCGAGCGCATCGCCTGCCTCGAAGCCAGAAAACACTACGCATGGTATCTGAAGGGCGTGCCCCACGCCGGCCAGTTCAGGAGCCGGATCGTGCAGGTTTCCGCTCTCGAAGACATATACAGGATTACGGAACAGATCAAAAGAGAACTGAGGTGATCGAACTGAACTACGCCGAAGAACTGGCGCTGATCGAAAAGGTCAGGGCCGGCGACCCGGACGCCTTTGAGCCGCTCGTTGTCGAGCACCAGAAGAAGGTCTACAACCTTGCGCTCAAACTTCTCCGGGATCCGGACGACGCGGCCGACGCGGCTCAGGACGCGTTCATAAAAGCATATACGGGCCTGGACAGCTTCCGCTCCGACAGCAGATTTTCCGTGTGGCTCTACCGCATCACGTATAACATATGCCTCGATCAAATGCGCAGGAAAAAGCGCGCCAACGAGGTCCCGCTGACATACGAGGACGAAGACGGGAACGAGGCCGAGCTCCCGATCCCGGACGAGAGCGCCTCTCCCGAAAGGGAATACGAAAAGGCCGAGCTCCGCGAACTCATAAACAAAGGGCTCGACTCCCTCAGCCCCGAACACCGTCAGATACTGATCATGCGCGAGATTTCCGACATGAGTTACACGGATATAGCGGAGGCCCTCTCCATCGAGGAGGGCACGGTAAAGTCGCGCATATCCCGCGCGAGACGGAGCCTTGCGGAATTTCTCTACGCGCACGGAACTTCCGGCGGCCTTTCGCGTCATAAGAACGGAAAGGGGGCGGAGACGGATGCCTGACTGCGAAAAATACTTCGATCTTATAAGCGCATATATAGACGGCGAGCTGACGGCGTCCGAAGAAGCAGAGCTTAATACGCATCTCGCCTCCTGCAGCCACTGCCGCGCCGTATACGACGCTCTCGCCGGCATTTCCGGCGAACTCCGCTCCGATCTCGCGGATCCCCCCGAAGACCTGTCCGCAAAGGTGATGTCGTCCGTCCGCGCAGAGAGCGGATACCCGCTCGCCGGCGTCTCAAGGGAACCGAAAAAGCGCCGCGCCGTGATCTACCGGCGCGCTGCTCTCGCGGCAGCCTGCATCGCGGTCGTCATCTTCGCCGTGCCGACGCTCTCGAAGTTCGGACGCATGGGCAGCACGGGCGGTGCGGACAACATGTCCCCGGCCCCGTCGGCCGCGTACGACGCAAAGTCGGACGAAGCTCTGCCTGTGCCGGCGGAAATGGATGCCGACTTCCCGACATATGAGGCCGCCTTCGACGAAGAGGAGGCCGTGGGCGAGTATGAGGCCGAGCCCGCGTCTAACGGCGCAGACGGCGCGAAGAAATCCGAAATGCCCGCCGCGGCCGAAGAACCTTCCGACAGCGCGAGCCAGGGCGACGCGTATCACCGGAACTGGGAAGACGTGCAGCACGATATCGACGGCGGATTCGATCTTGTGATCACCGTCCGCGGCAGCGTCCCCGAGCGCTTCGACGGTCTCATCTTCTACGACGGCGGCGGAGACGTGGCCTCTTACGCTGTCATATCTCTCGAGGAAGCGGAAGCGCTTGCCTCCGGACTCGATTCCGGCGGCAGCGGCGTGGAGATAGCCCGTCACGACGCAGGCACCGGCCTTGCGCTCGTGCTCGTAAAATAACCGTCCGCATGCGTAACGCGCCCCGGCCGTACGGCCGGGGCGCTCTTCTTTTGCCGGAAATGCTCTCTCCCCGCCTTGACAATCCATACATTATTCTATAAGATATTTTAATTAAAGTGATTACCTCAAAGGAGCTGTATATAAATGGCAAAGGACAAGAAAGTCGAACAGATCACAGATATGGAGGTCGACTTCGCGCAGTGGTACACGGACATCTGCCGCAAGGCTGAGCTCGTCGAATATTCCAGCGTCAAGGGCTTCACCATACTGCGCCCCTACGGCTACGCGATCTGGGAGAACATCCAGCGCATCATGGACGGTATGTTCAAGAAGACCGGCCACGTCAACGTGGCTATGCCCGTCCTCATCCCCGAGAGCCTGCTCAAGAAGGAAGGCGAGCTGGTGAACGGCTTCGCCCCCGAGGTCGCCTGGGTCACCATGGGCGGCAGCGAACAGCTGGAGGAGCGGCTCGCGTTCCGTCCCACGTCCGAGACCATGTTCTGCGACCACTGGCACAGTGTGCTGCAGAGCTACCGCCAGCTCCCGATGCTGTATAACCAGTGGTGCTCCGTCATCCGCTGGGAGAAGACCACGCGTCCGTTCCTCCGCTCCCGCGAGTTCTGGTGGCAGGAAGGCCACACCATCCACGAGACCGCCGAGGAGGCCATGGCCGAGACCGAGCAGCAGCTCAACTGCTACGCCGACTTCTGCGAGAACGTGCTGGCCATGCCCGTCGTAAAGGGCCGCAAGACCGAGAAAGAGAAGTTTGCCGGCGCCGAGGCCACCTACACCATCGAGTGCATGATGAAGGACCGCAAGGCTCTCCAGTCCGGCACCAGCCATTACTTCGGCGACAAGTTCTCCAGGGCCTACGACGTGACCTTCACCGGCCGCGACAACACTCTCCAGTATCCGTTCCAGACCTCCTGGGGCTCCACTACCAGACTTATAGGCGCGGTCATCATGACCCACGGCGACAACAACGGTCTCGTCCTGCCGCCCCGCATAGCGCCCGTCCAGGTCGTCGCGATCCCCATAGCCGCCCACAAGAACCCCGAAGTTCTGGAGACCGTGAAGGCGATCCTCGAAAAACTCGACGCCGCGGGCATCCGCACGAAGCTCGACGTCTCCGAGCAGTCCATGGGCTGGAAGTGTGCGGAGTATGAGATGAGAGGCGTGCCCGTACGTCTCGAACTGGGCCCCCGCGATCTGGAGAACGGCCAGTGCTGCCTCGTCCGCCGTGACAACAGGGAGAAGGTGTTCGCCCCCATCGAAGGCATCGGGGAATCAGTGAAAAAGCTTCTTGACGATATCCATGACAACCTGTACGCCATGGCCAAGAAGAACCTCGAGGAAAACACGTTCGACCTCACCACCTGGGAAGAGGTCCGGGATATGGCTCAGGGCAGAGGCGGTTTCGCGCACACCAAGTGGTGCGGCAGCCTCGAGTGCGAGCTCGCTATGAAAGAGAAAGCCGGCGTCTCGTCCCGCTGCATGCCGCTGGAGCAGAGCGGCACGACAGGCAAATGCCCGGTCTGCGGCAAGGAATGCACGACCGACATATACTGGGGCGTCGCCTACTGATATATATCCCCCCGAGAGAAAGCACATTGCATAAAGGAGCAGGTCCATGCTTAAGCGTATGACTATAGAAGAGGCCGTCGGCCTCGTCAAAGACGGAGACACCATCTGGATAAACGCCTTCGGCGCCTGCGCGTCTCCCATAGAACTCAACAAAGCGCTCACCAAGCGCTTCCGTGAGACGGGTTCGCCCCGTCACCTGTCGGTATACAGCGCCTTCAGCTTCAGCGACTGGAAGGACGGCAGCGACGTCGAGGGCTACATCACGGAGGGCGCCGTCGACCGCGTGGTCATCGGGCACTATTCCAGCCTCCGCGACACCTGCCGCGCCATTATGGACAATAAGATCGAGGGTTACAATCTTCCCGGAGGGATCATGTCCCACATGGTCCGCGCCGCCGCACGCGGCGCCAAGTCCCTGTTTTCGAAGACCGGCCTGAATCTCTTCGTAGACCCGCGCAACGGCGGCCAGTACAAGCTGAACGAAAAGTCGAAGCTCGATCTGGTCTCCCTCGCCGAGGAGGACGGAGAACTCGGCCTCCTCTACAAGATACCGAAGATAGACATAGCCTTTATAAAGGCCAGTTTCGCCGATGAGCGCGGCAACATCTCGTTCCAGAACGAGACCGCGTCCATAGACGCCCTGTCCGTAGCCCAGGCTACCCACAGGAACGGCGGCAAGGTCATCGTGCAGGTTGTGCGCATCGTCAACAACAACATGCCTCCCCGCACGGTCAACGTCCCGTCCGCGCTGGTGGACGCAGTCGTCGTCTGCCCTAAACAGCAGCAGCTCACAAATCTCGACGGTTTCTACGATTTCATCTGCGGCAAGTACGTCCCCAGAGGAGCCATACTCAAGGCATGCCGGGAGGAGCTCCGCGGCGCGATCGGCAGCGTGTCCCACCGCAGTTCCCTCCACACCGCGCTGGCGCGCCGCGCCGTCAGGGAGATAGAACCGGGCCAGATCGTCAACATCGGAATAGGAATACCCGAGCTCGTCGCGGAGGAGGTCCTGAACCGCAACATGGTCGAGGACGTGCACCTCAGCGTCGAGTCAGGTCATACGGGCGGCTTCCCGCTGGGCGCCCAGGGCTTCGGCGTCGCGATCGGTCCCGACTCGATGATGGACATGTCCCGACAGTTCGACTTCTATGA
>JAEEVI010000175.1 GCA_016287035.1 Bacillota bacterium | reverse complement strand
TGCGTGTTGTTCGCAAACCACGCGTAGGTGGAACCGGAGAGGGCGACCGCTGCTACGAGGAGCATAACGACTGCCGCAAGCAGTTCCTTCTTTAACGCTTTCGTTGACATTGTGTACCTCCTTTGTCAACTTGCCCTCGGCCGATCCGGGTTGCCCTGTTGACAGGCTGAACTCTCACCGGGCCCGGTTGAGAAGAGATTTCCATCACCGCCGTCCGGTGAGGATCTGGCCTCTCAATAGGTCTTGCCCTTTTCGGGCTTCGGGCTTTTTCTTTAGTTAGGCGGACAGGCGCCTTCTTAAATGATCTATAAAAAGAAAATTACCGCGTTCCTCCTCCTTACGTGGGAGAAACCGGTAACTGGCTGACTGCCTCCGCAGTCCCTATAGCTTTGCGTCGCTGAGTCGCCCCAGGTTTGCCTTTGTTCCTTGATAATTTTCTTTTTACCTTAGCCCCTTAAAAAGAAAATTACCGCGCTCCTCCTCTTTACGTGGGAAGAACCGGTAACTGGCTGGCTGCCTTCGCAGCCCCTGTAGCTTTGCGTCGCCGCGTCGCCGCGGTTTTGCCTTTGTCCGTAATTTCCTTTTCAAGAACGTCTGTAAAAAAGAAAATTACCGCTCCCGCCCATCTTCGTCGGCGGAATCGGTAACTGGCTGGCTGCTTTCGCAGCCCCTGTAGCTTTGCGTCGCCGCGTCGCCGCGGTTTTGCCTTTTTCCCGTAATTCTCTTTTTACAGTGCAAATATACCATTATCGAAAACGATTTGTCAACAAAATCGGTAAATTTTTTTGAAAAAAATAGAAAAAATTTCAACGGCCGCGAGACCGCGGCCGTCGGATCGTATATCTGTTGATCTTTCAAGCTTTTCAGCGCCTACTGGTTCCTCCTCGTGAACCACGTGACGTCGTCGTATTTCTGGAAATCCGGGCTCTCGGTACCGGCGGCGCTGATCGGCTTGTCGCCGGTGAGCGTGTCGACGATATCCTGGATGTATTTCTGAAGCAGCGTCGTGTCGTCCTCGTTCGTCGCGGCCACGCGCATCGTGAACTCGACGCTTCCGCCTACGATCCTGTCGACGCACTCGGGGTCGTCGCCCTCCATCCATACCGCGACGGTGTACTTATCCACGTTGCCGACGAGGAAATTTTCCTCCTGGAAGCTGCATACGAGCCTGTCGCTGAGGAAATTGACGCAGCCCTCCTCCGGCGTTCCGTCCCTGGAGGCCTTCGCGTAGACGGTCCTCTCTCCGTTGTGCCACACCGCGACGCGCACGGCGTCGTCGGCGTCCTTTGAGGACGACTCGAGGACTATCGAAGCGACGTACGCGACGTCCTCCTTGCCGGCATTGCGGAGATAACACGTGTAAGCCATATAGTTGCGGCCGTTGTGATCCCCGTCGACGTCCGCGATATCCGACGGGAGGTCGTATATCGATATGTTCGTGGCGTCTATTACAGGAGCGGCGGTGAGCCTGGCCGTAGGATGCGTGAAATACGGGTCGTAGTCGATGGCTATGCCCTTGCGGAAAAGCTCGAGCCTGTCGAGGTTGATCGTGAAGTTGCCCATCTTCTCCTGCATGAAGGACATGATGAACAGTATCGCCACGATGAGGACAGCAAGCAAAAGCAGGAGCCTCATCTTGTCGAGCCTCAGTATCGCGGCGCCGAGCAGCCTCGCCCTCCTCGCCGGCAGGTACGTGCTTATGACCGTGTCGGTGTCGACCTCCTCGGGGAGGTTCTCGACCCTGACGATCTGTCCGTTCGTCTTGCCCGATTTTTTGGCGCGGCGCTGATTCTTGCTGCGGATTATGTCGTTTTTTGACGCTTTGCCCTTCTTCCCCCCGGCCGGCGGCGCGTCCGGGACAGTCTGCGGGAGGTCCTCGAGAGGATCCGCGAGCTGCTGAAGGATGTCGTCCTTATCCTCGATCGCCATTTTCTAAAGTTTATAGACCTTTTTTATGTTCCCGACGTAGGCGCGCACCGTGTCGCGCTCCGGGTCGTTCGCGAATCTGAACTGTATGCCGCAGATGAACCTGTAGGGGCTTCCCTGCGGAGCGTCCCTGTACCAGCATATGGCCGATACCACGTTTTCGATCTCCTCGCCCTCGGGATCCGTCCCGATGCGCGGAAGCGTCACCTGGCAGACCTCTCCGACGTCGAACCTGCTGTTGAGGAATAGAGCCGCGCCGCCGGCGGAGATGTCCAGCGTCATCGCGTCCTCCTTCTCGATCGTGCCGTCCTCGCGCGGAGCCCACGTAGGCTGCATGTACGACACGTGGAACGTGACCTTGTAACGTTCGTCGCTTCTCTGGAAGAACTGGCGCTGCTCCGATACCCTGCGCAGTTTCCAGTAGTTCCTTATGCCCTGCTTTACCACGTCGTCGCAGTACGCGGCGATGACCATCGTCTCCGATCCCAGATTATAGCGCAGGAGCAGCTTCTGGGACTCGTCGACCTTTACGGGATGTCCGCCCTTGAGAGGTACCGATAAAAGGAAGAACGACTCGTCTATCGTCTTGAAGAAACTTGCCGACATGTCGAATTCCGGAGTTTCTCCTACCGCCGGAGCGAAGCAAATGTTAAGTCTCGTTCCTGCCGGTATGTTCAGTTCTGCCATAAGTCGTCTCCTTGATCAAACTTCGTGTCCATAGATAGTCTCCATCTTCCGGATGCTCGCCTTGAAGCATTCCAGAAGCTTGGGGTTGAAAGCGCCGCACTCGCCGTTGAGGATCATCCTGATCGCTTCCTTGTAGTCCAGGCCCTCCTTGTAGCAGCGCTCGCTGACGAGAGCGTCGTACGAGTCCGCCAGGCCGATGACCTGGACGCCGATCGCTATGTTCTCGCCCTCGAGCCCCTCGGGATACCCGGCGCCGTCGAACCTCTCGTGATGGTGCAGCGCGACGTCCTTGCAGTACTGCAGCAGCAGCTCCTGTCCGGGCAGCGACAGCCTCTCAAGGATCCTGGCTCCGTCAGTGGTATGGCGCTTCATTACGGTCCATTCCTCTTCCGTGAGCTTCCCTTCCTTGTTGAGTATGTGGTCTGGAACTACGATCTTTCCTATATCGTGCATTACGGCCGCTTCGCTGTAAAGGTCTATATCCTTTAACGTGAGCTCGTATTCGGGGCACAGCTCCGCGACGCGCTCCAGCATTATCCTCGTTATCTTGCGGACGCGGCTTATGTGCGGTCCGGATTCCAGATTTCGGAACTCTACGAGGTTCGCGATCGTATCGAGCATCTGGCGGTTGTACTCGGCGTACTTCGTCGACTCCTCCGCCTCGGCCTCCTTGCGGCGGGCCTCCTGGATCTCGGAGATATCTCTGGTGAAGACCATGTAGCGGCTTCCGGCGATCTTGCTTATCGTGACGGAATACCACTTGTAGTCCTTGTCGCCGGGCCGTTTGAGCATGACGTCCATATCGTAGTTTCCGGCGAGCGTCTTACGCTCGAGGAAGCCCTTGGATATTATGTCCGTGTACATGCGCACGTATTCGCGCGAAACGACGCCGTTCGCTATTATCGAGTTTATGTAGGCGCTCAGGGATACAGGGTTCTCGCTCCTTACGAAGGAATCCTCGGATCTGTATATCATGTACCTGAGATCCTTTTCGACGTCTATCTCGGACATCTCGTCGTAGGTGGCCTCGATCAGCATGGAGATCTGTCCCGTTATCTCCTGCTTGCTGTTGATGCTGCGCATCATCTCGTCGATGTCCGTCATTATTCCGACGACCCATCTTACGGGGCGCGTCTCGTCCGCAGGAGCCACGACGACGCGGTGTATGTGGAACTTCTTTCCCTTGCCGGCCTCCGCTCTGTAGCGGATGTCGATCGTCTTGCTCTCTCCGGCGCACGCCGAAAGAAGCGCCGAGCGCAGGAGCGCGACGTCCGAGTGGAAGATCGTCCAGTCGCTGCGGTTCTCCAGGTTCGGCATGTAATGCATGATCTCCGTCGGGATGGCGTCGGAGCCTCCGATGTGGATGTACATTATGTCTTCCCGGGAATCGTACTCGAAGAAGAGCGGAGCCGTTCCGCCCGCCAGGCAGGCGATCCTTACGCTGTTCCACTCGATCTCCCTTTCCTTGTCCTCATCGCTGAGGACCGCGTGGGTATATTTCTGAGGTCTCGCGCCGAGCTCGCGGATGTAGATTATGCAGCGGGTCTGCACGGAAGCGGCGTCGGGGATCTTATCGGCGCGCAGCTCCCAGTAGTGGAGCTCCTGATCGATGTTCGCCAGCTCCTCCGGCGATCCAACGGCGTATACGCCCTCGAACCCGCCTTCCTCCGAAGAAAGCGCCTTGCAGAGGGCCTCCGCGGAGAACTCCTCGGCGAATCTCTCCTTGTCCGCCGGAGCCATGTTGTCGGAAAGCATGCCGCACCAGTCGGTGAAGTACATGCGCGCCGGAACGTTCTTTCCGAACATGTTCTGCTCGCCCGACTCTATCTGGCAGACGTTGTTCGCGAGGCTGACGGACAGGATCATCCTGTACATCCTGCCGAATATGCCGGCGGCTCTCTGCGAGAACCGCGCCGGCGGGACTACCACAGGCTTCTGTTCCTCCGGCTCCTTATCGGCGTCTTCCTGCTGTTCTCCGAGCTTTCCGAGACTCTGGGCCTCCTCGTTTTCCTGTTTTTCTTTCTTTTTAAATCCGAAAAGCGCCATTTCGATACTCCTATCGGCGTATTATATACCGAATATATTCCGTTTGACAAGCCCGCGAAAAACAGCTTTTAAAAGCGGAGCTGCGCCGGAGCGAAAAAACACCCCCGCCGGAGCGCGCCGGCGGGGATGCTGAAGATGCGCTGTTTTCAAGCCAGATGGCCCTTCGCGGTTATGACGTCGATGACGGAATCCACGTATTTTTCGCAGATCTCTTTAGTGCCCGCCTCGACCATGACCCTGATGACGGGCTCCGTCCCGGACTCCCTGACGAGGATGCGCCCGGTGTCGCCGAGAGCTTCGGCGACGTCGGCGACCGCCTTCTGCACGTCGGGGTCGTTCTGAGCGTCGGGCTTGGACTTTACCCTTACGTTCTTGAGCACCTGCGGGTAGAACACGACGGGGGCCGCGAGCTCGCTCATCGGCTTCTCCTTGGCGAGCATGACCTCCATGAGCTTGAGGCTCGTGAGTATGCCGTCGCCGGTCGTCTCGTACTTGAGGAAGATCGTGTGGCCGGACTGCTCGCCGCCTATGCGGTTGCCGGTCTGGACCATGTTCTCGTAGACGTACTTGTCGCCGACCTTCGTCTTTTCGTATTCTATGCCGACCTTGTCGAGCGCCTTGTAGAGGCCGAAGTTGCTCATGACCGTCGTAACGACCTTGTTGTTGAGCAGCTTTCCGCGCTCCTTCATGTACAGGCCGTAGATGTAGAGCGTGTGGTCGCCCGTGACTACGTTGCCCTTCTCGTCCACGCACAGGCACCTGTCGGCGTCGCCGTCGAACGCGAAGCCTATGTCCAGACCGTTATCGACGACGAACTTCTGCAGATGCTCGATGTGCGTCGAGCCGCAGTCGGTGTTGATGTTGTAGCCGTCCGGAGCGTCGCTCATGACGTACGTCTTCGCGCCCAGCGCGTCGTACACGCCCTTGGCGATCTGCCACGCGGAGCCGTTGGCGACGTCCAGGCCGACCTTGACGTCCTTGAAGCTGTACTTGGACATCGAGATGAGGTGGCCGATGTAGCGGTTCCTTCCGGCGACGTAGTCGATCGTCCTTCCGATATCGGCCCTCTCGGCCACGGGGACCTCGAGCTTTCCGTCGATGTAGTCCTCGACCTTGAGGATCGTCTCCTCGTCCATCTTTTCGCCGTCGCCGTTGAGCAGCTTTATGCCGTTGTCGTAGTACGGGTTGTGCGACGCGGAGATCATTATCCCGCAGTCGAAATCGTCGACGCGCGCGATGTACGCGACGGAAGGCGTCGTCGTGACGTGCATTATGTAGGCGTCCGCGCCGGAGGCCATAAGGCCGGTGCAGAGCGCGTATTCGAACATGTAGCTCGAACGGCGCGTATCCTTGCCAATGACGATCTTGGCCTTCTTCCCGAGCCTGGCGCCGTAGTACCAGCCGAGGAAGCGTCCGATCTTTATAGCGTGCTCGAAATTTAGATCCTTGTTGGCTTCTCCGCGGAAGCCGTCAGTTCCGAAGTATTTGCCCATTTAACCTTCCTTCTTTTCCACGATGACTCCGTTGTTCTTGAAAATGCTGTTTTCCGGGACGACTCCGCGGACGCACGACGTGGGATATATGTTGCTGTGACGCCCTATGACCGTTCCGGGGTTGCACACGCTGTTGCAGCCCACCTCGACGTAGTCCCCGAGCATCGCGCCGAACTTCTTGAGCCCGGTCTCGATGTCTTCGGCGCCGTTGTGGACGACGACGAGCTTCTTGTCGGACTTGACGTTCGACGTGAGGCTCCCCGCGCCCATGTGGCTGTAATAGCCGAGTATGCTGTCGCCCACGTAGTTGTAGTGCGGCGTCTGGACGTGATCGAAGAGTATGACGTTCTTGAGCTCCACGCTGTTTCCGACGACGCAGTCCGCGCCGACGAGCGCCGAGCCTCTTATGAACGCGCAGTGCCTTACCTCCGTCCCCGGCCCTATGATGCAGGGGGCTCCGAGGTATGCCGTCGGGAAGATCTTCGCCGTCTTATGCACCCAGACGTTCTCCGCGCGCTGCTCGTAGTCTTCGCCGAGCGTCGGGCCGAGCGCGAGTATGAAGTCCTTTATGCCCTTGAGAGCCTCCCACGGATACGTGAACTGCGAAAGATAGTCCGCTGCCAGCGTATGCTCGAGATCGAAGAGATCCTTTATCGTATACATCTACAGCCTCTCCTTCTTTTCGATGTCGAGGAAGTATTTGTACGTATCGACCGTCAGTTCTCCGCACGCCGCCTCGTCGCAGGCGATTATCGCGCCGTTGTGCATCTGCAGCGCGCTGCAGGTCCACTTCTGGCTGACGCTGCCCTCGACCGTGGCCGCGAGCGCCCTGGCCTTGTTGTGGCCGCTTATGAGAACGAGGACCTCTTTTGCGTCCGTGACAGTCCCGATGCCTACGGAAAGAGCCTGCGCGGGGACCTTTTCGGGATCTCCGCCGAAGAAGCGGCTGTTGACGATCCTGGTGTCGGTGGTGAGGTCGCGCAGACCGGTGCGGGACGTGAGCGAGGTGTACGGCTCGTTGAACGCGAGATGGCCGTCGACGCCGATGCCGCCCATGAAGAGGTCTATGCCGCCGTAGGAGGCGATCTTCTCCTCGTAGCGGGCGCACTCGCCCTCGGGGTCGTCCGTCATGCCGTTGAGGATGTTGATGTTCTCCGCGGGTATCTCTATATGATCGAAGAAGTTGTCGTGCATGAAGTACCAGTAGCTCTGGTCGTGCTCGCGCGGAAGGCCGAGGTATTCGTCCATGTTGAACGTGACGACGTTTTTGAACGAGAGCTCGCCCGCCTTGTTCTTCTTTATGAGCTCCTTATATACGCCTATCGGCGAGGAGCCTGTCGGAAGCCCGAGCACGAAGGGTCTGTCCTCCTTGTGGGCGTTTATCTTAGCCGCGATGTAATCGGCGGCCCACTTGCTCATTTTTTCGTAATCGTCCTGAATGACTACTCTCATGTGAGTGATCTCCTTTTACCTTGCGGACGCGCGCGGGAACGGCAGCGTAAAAGGCCGTCTCCGGCATGGGCGCGGAGCCCATCCATATGCAGTCTGCGAGCGGCGGAAGAGCCTCTGTTACAGTTTTGATTCTGCTTTTTGCTCTCTTCCTTACGACCCGCTCCGGCCGTGACAGCATCCGCCGAGTCTTTCGACAACTGTCATTCCTCGTCAACCTGTTACGGTCCTGGCGCTAACAGCATCCCCCTCCTCCGGGCGGGAGGAAACTGTTTTATTCCGGTGCGCAGCCGGCCGCACACCTTCGTAGATTATACCCTATATTGGGCGTCTGTGCAACATAAACCACTACAAGTATGGAGCCGCGCACGAAGCGCGGCTCCATCGGGAACGTTCCGTGTTTATCGGCGGCACTCAGCGCATTATATACGCCTCGCGCTCGGGACCTACCGACACGTATGTTATATGGCATCCGACCGCCTTTTCCACGTAGAGCACGTAGTCGCGGGCCTCCTTCGGGAGCTCGTCCCAGCTCCGGCAGCCGGAGATGTCGCTCTTCCAGCCGGGGAGATACTCTATGACGGGCTTCGCACCGTCCAAAAGCGCGGGGAACGGGAATTCGTCCGTCTCGCGGCCGTCTACGATATATTTCGTGCAGACGGGGATCCTGTCCATATAACTGAGTATGTCGAGCTTTGTGAGCGCGAGATCCGTCGCGGCCTGGGTCTCGACGCCGTAGCGCGTCGCGACTATGTCTATAGGACCGACTCTTCTGGGGCGGCCCGTCTTTACGCCGTACTCGCCGCCCGCGCTCCTGAGCTTTTCGGCCGCCTCGCCGAACCACTCGCAGACGAACGGTCCCTCTCCGACGCACGTCGAATACGCCTTGACGACGCCTACGACCTTTTCGGGCCTCGCCGACGGAAGCCCGCTTCCGACGGGGGCGTACGCCGCTATGGTGTTTGAGGACGTGACGTACGGATAGATGCCGTAATCGATATCGCGCAGCGCTCCGAGCTGGGCCTCGAAGAGTATGCTCTTTCCCTGCGCCGCGGCGTTCCTGAGCCATCTTCCGGTATCCTTTATGAACGGCTTGAGCTTTTCGCCGTATTCGTCGACCCAGGCCATCAGCTCGTCCATCGTCACCTTTGGCGCGCCGTATACGCCCGAGAGCGTGAGGTTCTTCCACTCGAGAAGGTCCGCCAGGCGCCCGCGCAGGCGATCGGGATACATGAGCTCCCCGGCCATCACGGTCTTCTTCTGGTACTTGTCGGAATAGAAAGGCGCTATGCCCTGCTTCGTCGAACCGTACTTCTTGTCCGCAAGGCGCGCCTCCTCGAGGCTGTCGAGCTCCCTGTGCCAGGGCAGCAGCAGCGACGCCCTGTCGCTCAGCATCAGGTTCTCCGGGGTTATCTCTACGCCCTTCGACCTTACCTCCTCCATCTCCTTCCAGAGATTTTCGAGGTCCAGCGCGACGCCGTTGCCGAGTATGTTGACGACGCCCTTTCTGAAAATGCCCGACGGCAGCAGGTGCAGCCCGAACTTTCCGTATTCGTTTATGACGGTGTGGCCGGCGTTCCCGCCGCCCTGGTTCCTTACGACGATGTCGTAATCGCCGGTGAGCAGGTCGACCATGCGCCCCTTGCCCTCGTCGCCCCAGTTTATTCCTACGATCGCGCAGTTTGACATCTTAAAGTCCTCCCGGATGAAGCGTTATCAAAAATCAAAAAGAGACGAAGTGCCGAAAAGTTTGCCGGACATCTTCGCCTCAACGCGATTATTTTATGGATATGACGCGCGCTTGTCAATAAAACCGAAATAATTCCGTAAAAATTGCGCCTCGCGCGCCGCGCTTCCTTAATCTTTAAAGACCCAGTACCGCTGGATGCGAAAGCTCGCGACGAACAGGCAGCAGTCGACGACGACCTTTATGAGCGTCTGCCAGAGGCCGGCGGCCGACGTAGCGGTCGTCAGGAGCGTCACGAGGATCCACGAGCAGAGCATCTGGCACGCGCAGAGTATATAGTAGCGCGCCATCGTCTTCCCCGCCGGGGACTTGCTCCTGAATACGGCTTTCCTGTTGCACGTGTAATTGAACAGCGACGAACAGATCCTCGCTATCGCGATCGCGAGGAAGAGCCGCGGCCTGTCGCCGAGACCTGCGAACACGAGAAGGTTGAGCAGCGTGAAAAGGACGACGTCTATGACCGTCGATCCGAGCGAGCTGCAAAGGTACAGAAGCACCGGCTTGTATATCCTCGCGGAATCGGTTATGACGCGGAAATGCGAGCTCTTGTTGTCGTCGATGTAGAGCGTGCTTATCTCAACCTCGAAGAAATCTATGCCGTGCTCCTTGGCGTAGTAGAGCATGTTGCTCTCGTATTCGAACCTGCTGCCTTCGATCGTGAGGAATCCCGGCAGGTACCCGGCGGCGATGCCGCGAAGACCGGTCTGCGTGTCGGAAAGGCTTATGCCGAAGAAGAGCTTCATGACGGCGATCGTTATGGTGTTCCCGAGCATGTTGTGCGTCGGGACGCCGGCCTTCCTGAAGTTGCGGCAGCCCATTATGAGGTCTTCGGGATGCTCAAGGAGCGCCAGCGCCGTGCTGACAGTATCCGGCGGAGTGTGCTGGCCGTCGCCGTCAACGGTGACGACGCCCTCCGCGTCCGGGAAATTATCGAGGACGTATCTGAACGCCGTCTTAAGTGCGCCGCCCTTGCCCTTGTTGACCTCGTATCCGATGTACGTTACCTCGGGGAGCCTGCGTATCTCCTCGAACGGCCAGAGGTGCTCCGCGCTGCTGCCGTCGTTCACGACGAGTATCCGCGGAAAGCCTGCCTCGGCCATCCCGCGCACCGTATTGACGAGCTTTTCGTCGGGATTGAGCGACGGGACGACGAGCACGAGCCTGCCGAGTTTTTCTCTGAGATCTTCTGTCATTTGTATCTGTCTTTTATCTTGTTGCAGATGACGGCGATGACCGCCACGGCGAGGCATACTATGACGCCCGCGGCCGTGTTGGCCTGACCGGACAGTCCCGTTATCGTGGAGACTGCTTCAGCTTCCTGCTGCGCGCCCTCCGCGAACGCCGACACGGCCGGTGTCGATAATAAAAATACTGTTAACGCTGTCTTTCTCATCTCAACTGAAGTATATCACAAAACGCGAGCCGGTTGTCAACGCGCCTATAGCTGGCTTACGATCGCGGAGCCGATTATGAGCGCCGCGCCCGCTATCCCCCGCGCCGAAAGAGGCTCTCCGAGAAGCAGGGTCGAGGCGAACATCGCCGTTACGGGATCCACGTAGCTTATAACGGCTATCGTCTGCGTCCTTAGCCCTTCCATCCCCGCGAAGTATAAGAGATACGCGAAGCCTGTATAGAAGACGCCCAGAAGGAGCAGCAGGAGCCACGAGCGAAGGTCCGGGGCCGCGGCCTTAAAGCCGCCCGAGACCGCGAGGTACGGAAGCATCACGAGCGCCGCGGCCAGCAGCTGCACCTCCGTCTTGAAATATATGTCCTCCGCAATTCCGGTCTTCTTGTTCGTTATGATGACGAGCGCGTAGATGAAGGCCGCGCCGAGCGCCAGGAGCACGCCCTTCGCCTCTCCGGGATCCCCGGAAAAGAGCTCGGCGCCGGTCACGAGGAACATCCCCGCGACGGCGACCGCCGCGCACAGGAGCTTCCTCGCCGTCAGCCTTTCGCCGAACAGCAGCGGGGAAAGGAGGATGACGATCGTAGGCTCGAGATAATAGCAAAGCGTGGCCTTCGCGACAGTAGTGTAATTGTACGCCTCGAACAGCAGCATCCAGTTTATGCCGATGAACGCGCCGCTGAGCGCGTATGCCGCGGTCTTTCCCGCGCCTGCGCGGGACTTTTTGCCCCCTCTGAAGACGCCCGCGGCGCACAGGAAAGCGGCCCCGATGGCGCCCCTGAAAAACGCGAGCATCGCGGAAGACATCGGGATGTATCTCCTGACCACGCCGATGGTGCCTACTATCAGTCCGGAAGCGATCAGCATCGCGCAGGACGCCGCCGTGCCGTATCTTCTCAATGCGTTTCCTCCGTCAGTTATCTAAAAAGACCCGGAAGCCGCTCTCGCGAACTGATCCCGGGTCTGGATGGTGGGCGGTATTGGGCTCGAACCAACGGCCTCCTGCATGTGACGCAGGCGCTCTGACCAGCTGAGCTAACCGCCCGGGCAGTCTTCCCAACGGGCGCGAAGCATCGCCGGAAAAACTACTGGTGAATTATAGCACTATTTGCTGCGTTTGAGAAGTTCGCGGACAAAAATAAATAATTTTTCGACGGACGCGACGTTCACGCGCTCCCTGCACGAGTGGATGTCGCGCATCTCAGGGCCGATCGATATTATGTCGAGATCCGGCCTTTTCCCGAGGAAGAGACCGCATTCGAGGCCTCCGTGCGTTCCCGCGATCCTCGGCGCCTCGCCCGTTATATCTTCGTATACTTTGGCCGCGAGCTCCCTGAACGCCGACTCCCTGCGGTACGTCCACGCCGGGTAGTCTCCCTCCGCCCCGGCGCTTCCGCCGAAGGCGCGGACTATCGCGGCGACCTTTTCGAAGACGAGGTCCTTCTGCGGACCGAACGCTGAGCGTATGTACATCGAAAAGCGCAGCCCATCGTCTTCCGTCCCGAGGATGCCTGTGTTGAGCGACGTCTGCACGAGCCCCGGGAAATCCGGGCTCATGTTCTGGACGCCTTCAGGCAGCGCCAGCAGAGCCGAGAGCATCCTGTGCGTATCAGCGGCAGAAAACGCCTCCTCCGCGCCGGACGCCTCCTCCGCCCTTTCGGCCGAGAGCGCGATCCCCGGATCGCTGACGGCGAACTCCTGCGCGTATATCCCGCGGAAGCGTTCCGCCTCCGCGAGGAAGGCGTCAGCGCTGTCCCGTCCGACCCAGACCGAGGCCTGCGCGTCGGGGCATATGACGTTGTGGAACTCGCCTCCGCGCATCGAGATCAGGCGCATATCAGGACAGGCGCGCATCGCTGCGTACAGGAAGCGCGCGAGGAGCCTGTTCGCGTTGCCCCTCTCCTTATCGATGTCCGTTCCCGAATGGCCTCCGAGAAGCCCGAAGACGCGCGCGGAAAACACCTCGCCGCCGCCGGGAAGAGGCTCCCTTGCGGCGGGGAAGAAGCATTCGGCCGCGACGCCTCCCGCGCAGCAGACCGTAAAGACGCCGTCCTCCTCCGAATCGAGGTTCAGCAGCCGCGAGCCGCTGAGCAGAGACATGTCGAGGCCTTCGGCTCCGTCCATGCCGGTCTCCTCGTCGGCGGTGGCGACGAACTCGAGCTTCGGGTGAGACAGCGCGTCATCCGAAAGCAGCGCCATCCCGACAGCGAGCGCTATGCCGTCGTCGGCTCCGAGCGAGGTCCCGCAGGCCTTTATCCAGCCGTCCGAGAGCACGGGCTCGACGCCTTCCGCGGCCATGTCCTTTCCGCAGCCGTCCTCCTTCGCGCAGACCATGTCCATGTGCCCCTGGATGATATAGCCCGGGGCGTCCTCGTATCCGCGCGAGGCTTCCTTCGTTATCACTATGTTTCCCGCTCCGTCCTGCCTGCACGCGAGCCCGCGCTCGCGCGCGAACGACGCGAGAAGGCCGCGTATCTCCGCGGTATTTCCCGAGCCGCGCGGGACGGAACAGATCTTTTCAAAATATTCGAATACTTTTCCGAGAGAAGATATCTCCGACACTTCGTCCTCCGATCCTCAGCCGAGGGTGCAAAAAAGCGGCGGCCTGAAGGCCGCCGCCGGATATTTCTTCGCAGTATGTCCGCTCTACTTGAGGTTGCCCATGTACTGCAGAGTCCTGATGAGCTGGCAGGTGTAGCTCATCTCGTTATCGTACCATGCGACGACCCTTACATTATACAGACCCTCGGCCGCCTTTACAACCATGGTCTGGGTGGCGTCGAACAGGGAGCCGTAGGTCATTCCGATGACGTCGGAGGATACGAGCTCTTCCTCGGTGTAGCCGTAGGTCACGCCGTCGGCGGCCTTCTTCATGGCCTCGTTGATCGCGTCGACCGTGAGCTCTCCGGCGCACTTTACGGTAGCGTCGAGAACGGTGATGGAGCCGCTGGGAACGGGAACTCTCTGAGCCGCGCCGATGAGCTTGCCCTTGAGCTCGGGGATAACGAGACCGATGGCCTTCGCCGCGCCGGTGCTGTTGGGAACGATGTTGACTGCGGCCGCTCTCGCCCTTCTGAAGTCGCCCTTTCTGTGCGGACCGTCGAGGACCATCTGGTCGCCGGTGTACGCGTGGACGGTGAGCATGATGCCCGAGGTGATCTCGGCGAAATCGTTGAGAGCCTTGGCCATGGGAGCGAGGCAGTTTGTGGTGCAGGACGCGCCGGATACGATGGTATCCTCTGCCTTGAGAGTATCGTGATTTACGTTATAGACGATGGTGGGCAGATCGTTGCCTGCGGGAGCGGAGATGAGGACCCTCTTCGCGCCGGCGTCGATGTGCGCCTGGGACTTTGCCTTGCTGGTGTAGAAACCTGTGCACTCGAGCACTACGTCGACTCCGAGCTCTCCCCAGGGAAGCTTGGAAGCGTCCGGCTCTTTATAGATCGTGATCTTCTTGCCGTCTACGCAGATGTAATCCTCGCCGCAGGTGACGGGATGATCGTACTGCTTCTGAACAGAGTCGTGCTTAAGAAGATGCGCGAGCATGTCGGGAGACGTGAGATCGTTGATAGCTACTACTTCGAATGCGGGATCGTTCCATACCTGTCTGAACGCGAGGCGGCCGATCCTTCCGAAACCATTGATTGCGAGTTTGACCATAGTTACACTTCCTTCCATATGAAAACGATTTCTAATACTCCAAAAATCGATTTTAACAATATCACATTTTTGGCAAATTGCAAGCGTATTGAGCGATTTTGCGCTTTTTTATGCGATAAACGGCCTTTCTGAGGTTTTATCAAAAACAAGCGCGTTATACGCTATATTTTGTGGTATTATATTAAGGCACACGCGATATATGCCGGGTCATGCCCCGCCGCCGCGCGCTAAGGAGAGTAAAAAATGGATATAAACGGACTTCAGAAACTCACGCTCCTCGACTATCCGGGAAAGACCGCCTGCACGGTGTTCCTCGCCGGCTGCGACTTCAGATGCCCCTTCTGCCACAACTCGGAGCTTCTGGACGGCAGCGCCCCTGTCGAGATGCGCGACGAGGAGCTCCTCAGGTTCCTCAGGCAGCGCCGAGGCCTGCTCGACAGCCTCTGCTTCACCGGCGGAGAGCCGTCGCTGCGCGGGGAGCTGCCGCAGCTCTGCGAAAAGATAAAGGAGCTCGGCTATAATATAAAGGTAGACACCAACGGGAACCATCCGGACGCGATAAGCAGGCTCATAGACGCCGGCCTCGTCGACTACGTCGCGATGGACATAAAGAACTCGCCCGCCCGCTACGCGCAGACGGCGGGACTGGAGACGCTCGACCTTTCGGCCGTGAACGAGAGCATCGCCATGCTCATAGCCTCCCCTGTCGACTACGAGTTCAGGACAACGACGGTGGAGCAGCTGCACGACGCGGATTCCTTCCGCCAGATCGGGCCGTGGATAAAGGGCGCGAAGCAGTACTTCATCCAGGCCTTCGTCGACAGGGACACGGTGGTCTATTCCGGATTCACGGCGCCGCCGGAGGAAAAGCTCCGCGAGTACGCGGAGATAGTCCGCCCGTTCGTCGGCAGCGTCAGCCTGCGCGGGGTATAGCGCCGGAAGCGCCCGGGAGACGCCTGAAACGCCATTTTCGCGGAAACCCATTGTTTTCAGGTCGGTTAACATAATACGTTTTACTATATATTGTGTTTTATCCGCTTTTTATTCCACAATATCTTGTGATTTGTATTGACAATGTCCTCGGCGCTGTGATAGGTTTAATGTGTTCGATCAGCGCGGAAAACAGGGCTGATCTTTCGATATAATCGACAGTGGAGGTTTTATAATGTATCAGGTTCTTAAAAGAGACGGACAGATCGCGGAATTCGATATAAAGAAGATAAGCGCCGCGATAACGAAGGCTTTCGACGCTCTGGAAAAGGAGTATCATCCGAGCATAATCGACATGCTCGCGCTCAGGGTGACCGCGGACTTCGCGGGCAAGATCTCGGACGGAAAGATAGCCGTCGAGGACATCCAGGACAGCGCGGAGCGCGTCCTCTCCGAAGCGGGCTACGCGGACGTCGCGAAAGCCTACATACTCTACAGAAGACAGAGAGAAAAGGTCAGGAACCTCAGCGCCACGGTTCTCGACTATAAGGACCTGGTCGACAACTACCTCCAGATCAACGACTGGCGCGTCAAGGAAAACTCCACTGTTACATATTCCGTCGGAGGTCTCATCCTCTCCAACTCCGGAGCGATAACGGCCAACTACTGGCTCTCCGAGATATACGACGACGAGATCGCCGAAGCCCACCGCTCCGCGGCGATCCACATCCACGACCTTTCGATGCTCACCGGCTACTGCGCCGGCTGGAGCCTCAAGCAGCTCATCCAGGAAGGCCTCGGCGGCGT